>JBILCC010000152.1:0-3807 GCA_044353355.1 Aquirufa sp. | reverse complement strand
CGCCTACTTTTTGAGTGGGGCTATCTGAACGAGCAAAAAGTGGATTTGCATGTTCTAATTGAATTAATTCAGCAAGTAATTGATCGAAAGCTTGATCCGTAACCATGCTTTCATTCTGTTGATAATAGGCCTCATTATAGAGATTGATCTTCTCAATGAGTTCATTCATCCGCTGATTTATATCCATAATCGAAATTAAAACTTAATTCAATTGGAATCAAGCGGGAAACAAGGTTTAGGAATATTTTATACCTTTGTTCTATGAGAAATTTGATCATCGCCCCATCGGTTTTAGCCTGTGATTTTTTAAACATAGGTTCAGAAGTACAAATGTTAAATGAATCAAAAGCAGAATGGATTCACATTGATGTAATGGATGGGGTTTTTGTTCCTAATATTTCTTTTGGTTTCCCTGTTTTAGAAGCCATCAATAAAGTGGCTACTAAGGTGCTTGATGTTCATTTAATGATTGAAAAGCCAGAGCAATACATTACGACGTTTGCCAAAGCAGGTGCAAAAGTCATCACCGTTCACTATGAGGCTTGTCCTCACGTACATCGTACTATTCAGCAAATTAAAGATGCAGGTTGTTTAGCGGGTGTTGCTATAAATCCAGGTACGCCCGTAGAAGTTTATGAAGATATTATTGCAGATTTAGATTTAGCCTTAATCATGTCGGTTAATCCTGGTTTTGGAGGTCAAAAATTCATTCTAAATGCTATAAATAAAACAAAGCGATTAGCTGAGATGGCAGCAAGAGTAGGAAATACTGCTTTGAAGATTGAAATCGATGGAGGTGTCACCATGTCAAATGCAGCTGATTTATATCAAGCTGGTGCTAATGTATTAGTGGCAGGTAGTTTTGTGTTCGCTTCAGATGAGCCTAAAGCTACCATCGCTGAATTATTGTCTGTAGCAAATTAATTTTATGGGTCTCAGAATCTGCATTTTGTTGATTTTTGTTTCCACCGCTACTTTCGCTCAAAAAGTTAAATGGGCGACTCAGGTCATTTCTGTTTCTAGTGAATACAAAGATCCTTTATTAGGAAAGGAATTTCGCGCTTTACACGCCTTAGGTCGACCTAGTAAATATCCTAAAATGGTTGCTAGTCCTAGCGCTTGGCAAAGCCTCACTCCTGATAATCCTGATGGAGAATATTTAATTGTAGCATTTGATACGTTAATGGCTATAAAACAAGTCGCCATTTTTGAGAATTATGGTGCTGGCACCATAAGCTCTGTGGAAGGTTTAGATCAGAATAATAAAATATACCCATTAAAATCATTTTCGGCAGGATATAATACTACTGGATCTCAAGTAACCACAATTCGTCTACCTAGTAAAACTAATTTTCGGCTAAAAAGTATTAAAATCTCTTTTAATTCCTTGCGTGTTAAAGGTTTTTCACAAATCGATGCCATTGGAATTTCAGATAGTGATGAACCAATTGAACAAAGTATAAAACTGTTAGCTGATCCCAATGCATTTATGGCAAGGGAGAATTTAGGTAATTTTATTAATTCAAAATTTAATGAGATATGTCCTGTTGTAAGCCCAGATGGACAAAAGTTGTATTTCACTCGATGGAAGCATCCGGATAATTATGGTTCTAATAAGAATCAAGATATATGGGTTTCTACTTGGTCTGCTTCGGATAAGCTTTGGAATAAAGCTACTTTATTTTCCCCTCCTATCAATAATGATGAGAATAACGCAGTTTGTGGAATTACTCCTAATGGTAAAACCTTATTATTGAATAATGTCTATGGTAAAGATGGAACCATGGAGAAGGGGGTTTCTTTTTCTTATTTATTAAGAACAGGTGAGTGGAGTTTTCCAAAGGCTTTGAAAATAGTCAATTTCAAGAATAAGTCTGAGTTTTCAGAATATACTTTAGCGCCTAACGGGAAGGTGTTGTTAATGACAACTGAAACCAAGGATTCTTTTGGCGGCAAGGATATTTATGTTTCATTTTTAAATACGGATGATACCTGGTCAGAACCAAAGAATATTGGGTTTTCCGTTAATACAGGTGAGGCGGAATCAACTCCTTTTATTGCTCCTGATGGTGTTACTATGTATTTTTCTTCCAGTGGCCATGTAGGTTTTGGTAATAATGATATTTTTTTAACACGACGACTTGATGATACTTGGCAAAATTGGTCAATACCAGAAAATCTAGGCCCTATTGTTAATACACCTCAATGGGATGGGTATTTTTCAGTCTCTGCTAAAGGTGATTACGCTTATTTTAGTTCTACGGAAAATTCATTAGGCGCTGAAGATATTTTTCGAATTAAAATTCCCGAAAAAGCGAAGCCTTTGACTCTTATTCAGATGAATGGTCAAGTCATTAATCAGAATACAAAAGAGCAAATGCCAGCTCGAATATTAATTAAATCAAAACTAAATCCATTCGATACATTATCGATTGATTATGATCCTTATGTAGGTGATTATAGTTTTATGTGGCCGGCTAAAAAGCCATTTTCAGTTCAGGTAAAGAAGTCTGGCTTCTTTAATAAATCTGAAAATTTTGATTTTAGCTCATTGAAGAGTTTTAGTTCTTTGAGTCAGAATTTTATGATGCAAACTGTTGAGCCTAATAAGTCTTATTCTTTAGCAAATATTAGTTTTGATCAAGGTAAATCTGAGTTAAAACAAGGTTTTGAATCAGAATTAGAAAAGGTGGTACAAATACTAATTGAAAATTCCTCGTATTTTATTTTATTAGAGGGGCATACAGATAATCAGGGAGATTGGAATGATAATCTTAAATTATCTATTGAACGTGTAAATAATGTTAAATCCTATTTAACGTCGAGAGGAATTGATTCCGGTCGAATAAAAACAAAAGGATGGGGAGGTGCAAAACCCATAGCCAATAACTTATTAGAAGATACGCGCAGGGTTAATCGACGTGTAGAGTTTACTTTAATCCCTATGGAATAAAAAAAGAGGGGATTTCTCCCCCCTATTTTACTCAACCTAAAACGTACTTATTATAATAAAACGATCAAACTTTTAATGATCGCCGTTAAGCGAATTGCATCTAATATACGAGCTTCAGTTGCACCGTGGTTTTTCACTGATTGCTCATGAGAAGTTACACACATTTCACAACCATTAATCGCAGAAACCGTTAAGCTAGCTAATTCAAAGAACTCTTTGCCTAATACTGGGTTCATCATAATCGACATACGTATACCTGCTGGTGCCGTATTGTAATATTCTTTATCTACCATGTGTTTAAATCGGTAGAAGATATTGTTAGCATTCAATAAGGATACTAAGGCATGCATTTCTGTAATCTCTGCATCCGTTGCTCCTTTGCTGAGCGCTTGTTCTGTCAGGGAATCAATCGTTCTCGTGTGCTTTTGATTCACAGAAACCGCTAAAGCTAATAGAATAGCTTCTTTCTCTGTCAACGTTTGAGCGCGTAAGGCATTCGAAACATTGATTTTAAGATCTTTAATGTAGCGGTGATCTGCAGCATCTAAGGTATCTAAAAGGGCGAACGATTCTGTAGCAGGGATATTGATCTCTGCTAATAAGTTGTCTTTAGTTTCACTCATGTTGGATGAATTTAATAGCCCCAGGGAATCCTGGGGCTAAAAGATAATTATAAAGTTGCGTCGCCAGCTTTCCAGTTACATGGGCAAAGCTCGTCTGTTTGTAAAGCATCTAATACACGTAATACTTCGTCTACGTTACGTCCTACTGAAAGGTCGTTTGCAGAAACCCAACGTACAACACCGTCTTGGTCAGCGATGTAAGTAACACGGTAAGCTACCTTCTCACCTTCC
>JBILCC010000151.1:0-3884 GCA_044353355.1 Aquirufa sp. | reverse complement strand
GACACCAAGGGCCCATGACATGATCCGTAGGTGTTTTAGAAGTAGTGATTTTATAACACATCGTGGTCGTACCATTTGAAAGTGTTTTTTCTACTTTAGTGATGGTTCCCACTAAACCTGCTGGGATAAAAAGCGTAGGATCAACCTCTAGAATGACGTCTGTATCGTTCGATGGACTAATATCTTCCGATTGTGAACAAGCTGTTAATAATAAACAGCTGAAGATTATTTTAATGGATTTGCTTAACATGACGTTTTCCTTTTTTGTTCTTAGATGCATCGTATCTAGAATTCCTTCGGCTAAAAAATATTTTTATTTCAACCGAAGAATTTGGAAAGCAGAAACATCTAAGGTATGATTGAATGATGGATCGGGAAATTAAGGATTTGGTTTCGGGTGACGAGGTGGCTTTCCGGGCTTTGGTAAAAGAATACCAAGGCCGGGTTTTCCATCACGCCATGCAGATTCTACGGAACCGAGAGGAAGCAGAGGATGTGTGTCAAGAGACCTTTATTCAAGTGTATGAGTCGATCAAATCTTTTAAGGGTCAATCTTCGTTGAGTACCTGGATCGTCCGGATTGCGATAAACAAGGCTTTGGAAAAGCTGCGAAAAGAAAAACGACGAGCCCAGTTGCGGGAATTATTGCCCTGGTGGATGCCAAACGAATCTAAAAGCTATGAGTCCACGGAACTCCACCCAGATATTCAATTAGAAAATAAAGAAAAAGCGCTGTCACTTTACCGCGCCATTGACCGATTAAATCCGAACCAACGCGTCGCCTTTACGCTGATAAAATTAGATGAAATGTCGTATGCAGAGGCAAGTGAATTGATGAACTTAAGTATCAAAGCTATAGAATCGCTCGTCAGTCGAGCGAAAGAAAACATTAAAAAAGAATTGAAATGAAAGAGGACCCATTAGACGAACAATTGCAGGTACTTCAAGGCCTACAGTGGAAAAATCAAACAGAGGTGTTAGATCATTTGTTTGATACCATTCAAGAAAAAGAGCAAAACGAGTCGATGCGCTGGATGGCGGCGGCGAGCTTCGTCGCGATATTTTTCTCTGGTGCCCTATTTTATGCGGGGAAACAAACGCAACAAGAAATCGCCCAAATTCAACTGGAATCCGTAGCTAAATCCTACGCCGCAAACATTTTAACCTATTAGAACCATGGTAAATCAACGCAAAAAAGTGTGGACTTGGGTATTTGGTATTGGCCTGTTCATTAATGTGCTAGCACTCGGATTTTTTGTATTCAACGAATTCCAACATCGTCCCTTTCCTGGCGGTCCACAATTAAAAAATATCATCGCTGACGAACTACAATTTAATGAACAGCAGCGGACGATTTACGCTGGTTTCGTCAAAAATCACCAAGATCAATCGGCCGAAATTAGAAATGAGATCGCTAATGCTAAAAAAGCCTATTACCAATTTGAACATAAAAATCCGCAAGCCCCGCAACAATTAACAGCGACTTACAGAAAATTAGATTCATTGAATTATGCTCACTTTCGCGATATCCGAGGACTATGCAAAGGCCCTCAAATTAAGGCCTTTGATCGCTTAGTGGAAAAGATATTAACGAGTTCGAACTTTGGTTTTATGGGACCTAGGTCGAATCGTTAAAACTGCCATTTATACACCACATTAGGGAAGAAGCCTAGTTGGTATTTCGTGTTGATGCTTTGGCTTTTATTGTCATAATTCTGCGAAAAAATATTCTTGTGATTCGTCACATTTTGCAAATCCAACGAGACCGTATGTGAACGGTTTTTGTTCGCGCTATTTAAGGTGTATCCTACCTTGAAATCTACCCGGTAATAATTTTCATAGAAACTTGAATACTCCTCAGAAGAAAGTTGTTCGCGACCGGTTGCTTTAGACTTCAAAAGGTCTATCGGAGTATAAGCCCGCCCTCCTGCATTCGTATACTTTAAATCAATCGAAATCTTATTCCGACCCACGCGACCTACCGTCCATTCTTTTCCCCCTAATACATTAAAAATATACTTGCCATTAAAGGCTGTATTTCGTTCAATGCCATCACTGGCGACATATTTTGAATCATACAGAGAGGTCGTAAATAGGCCATAATACCCGTCGCTGAAAAACTTCTCCACCGTTAATTCAAGGCCATAATTCTTGCCCGTTCCTTCATTAATCAAACTATCCTGTAAATCTGTTTTAAATGTCGCACCCGTATTCAACATCGAATAACTGCTAGCATATGACGTAACCGGAACATTATAAATAGCCTGGTAATACGCCTCCGTCTTAATTCTCCAGTCCTTCCATGGTTGAACATTATAACCTAAAACCAAGTGGTGACTTTTCGTAAAGTCCAAACCTTGATTTGTGTAACTCTTGCTTCCGCTCGGGTTTGTGCTAGCTAAAAAATAGACATTGATCGGCTGCAGTTGGGCATTCAATCCGTAGCCAAAATTCAAACTACTATTATCCGAAGTTGCATAAATCAAGCCCAAACGTGGCTCCACAGAAGTAGAATTATTCAACGAAAATAATTGGGTATTCAAACCCGCATTCATCGTCAATCTTTCGCTAACATCGTATTTAACGTGAGCAAATGCTTGGGCAAGGTTCGTGCTACTATTATAATCCCAAAGCTGCATATAGGTGTCTCTAGCCCTATTTTTAGTTTTATAATTCAAATACAGATCAATCACTTCGTTTCGAATTCCCACCTTAATAAAGGTCCGTGCATTTAGTTTTGAATGGTAAGTGGAACTAAAATTATAGCTCGTTCGAGCTACATTATTTACCTCTTTAATAAAGTCGAGGTTGTCGTTTCGGTCAAAATCATAGGACGTTTGGTCATTGCTAGAGTAGCTTACGCCCAAGGTCGAGGTGATGTATGACTTTGATGTCAATTGCTTAAAGTGATTCAAGCCTGTGATTCCTATTTTACTCGCAAAGTCGACCTGATTTCCGTTCCCATATAAGCTACTAGAACTTCCTCCACTGATTTCAATCGTACTGTTTGCCAAAATCCCAAACAAGGAAAATTTGCCATATTTACTATTGCCGCTCGCCACTTTAAAAGACAAGTCTTGGTACGACGGCAAGGCGGTGGTACCGATGTCAACGCCCATTTTTTGTGCGACTCCTGCTAATGAATAGCGATATCCCACCACATAAGATGCGTCACTTTTCTTTGAAAATGGCCCTTCTGTCGTCGCTTCCAAACCGGTTATAACACCCATTTGTAAAGTGGTCTCTCGCTTTTTATTATTCCCAGAACGGAAGCCTAAATCAAAAACACCGGCCGTCGCATTCCCATATTCTGCGGGAAAAGCAGAGGTAAAGAAATCCGAATTTTTTAAGAGATTCGTATTAAGAGCACTTACGGCTCCACCCGTCGTACCCACGGAGGCAAAATGGTTCGGGTTAGTCACATTCATTCCATCGATTCGCCACAAAACACCCACCGGAGAATTGCCCCGTATAACGATATCATTTCGGCTATCGTCCGGCGCAGAAACGCCAGCAAAATTGGCGGCTAAACGCGCTGGATCTGAACGACCTCCCGCATAACGATTCACCTCTTCCATCGAAAACGTTCGTGCGCTAACACTCGCTAATTTATTTATCGTTCCGCCCTTGTTACTGGCTTTAACAACCACTTCGCTGAGTTGATTAAACAACTCCTCTAATTGAATATCTAAGATTACTTCTTTCCCAGAAATCACAATCACATTCGGAAGCGTAACGTTTTTATACCCCACGCTAGTAACCTTAATTTCATAGCGATTAGGGGGAATGTTTTTCAAACTAAATTGGCCCAAACTATCCGTTGCCACTCCTTTTTGCAAAGATGCAATTTGAATGCTGGCCCCCGGAATGGGTGTTTGAGAAAG
>JBILCC010000115.1:0-5389 GCA_044353355.1 Aquirufa sp. | reverse complement strand
TAGTAGAACCACCAGGAGTACCCACTACCATCTTTAATTTACCATTTTCCTCCACAATTGTAGGAGTCATACTAGATAACATTCGCTTGTTTGGCTGAATTTCATTCGCCTTTGAACCAATTAAACCATAAAGGTTAGGTGCGCCTGCTTTAGCGGAAAAATCATCCATCTCATCGTTTAATAAAAAACCAGAACCTCCTACAAAAACCTTAGAACCATACGAATTATTTAACGTAGTTGTGATGGAAACAGCATTCCCTTCGCCATCTACAATACTATAATGCGTTGTTTCAGGACTCTCATAGCCCGGAAATGAACCGGCTTGGATATCAGCACTCTTCGTAGCCTGCGTAAAATTCATCGAAGCCATTCGAGAATTGGTATAAGACGGATCGATTAATTCACTAACTGGAACTTTGACAAAATCCGGATCTCCTAGCCATTTACTGCGATCTGCATAAACCCGTCTCTCTGCTTCGACCATCACCTGAATGGTTGAATCGGATGAAGGACCCCATTTTTGCAATGAGTATGGAGCCACCATTTGCAAAAGTTGAGCAAGAGCAACTCCTCCACTGCTCGGTGGCGGCATACCTATAATTTGGTAATTTTTGTACTGACTTTTAATCGGAGTTCTCCAAACAGCTCGATAATTCTTCAAATCCTTTTTAGATACCAAGCCATTCTGCGCTTTCATTTCATTTACAATGTTTTTTGCAGTTTGGCCTTTATAAAAACCATTCGCTTTCTTTTTTAAAATCAACTCCAAGGTATTCGCTAAATCTGATTGAACTAATAAATCGCCGGCTTTCCATTCTTTTCCTTCTGCTGATAATAGATAATTCTTACCAGGATTCTCTTTCATAAACTCCGTTCTTTGGCGATTTAAACCTCTTGCTTCCTTTTCAGTTAAAACCAAACCATTTCTCGCTAATTCCACTGAAGGCTGTAATAGATTAGCCCAAGATAATTTACCCAACTTTTCATGCATCTCTTGCATCCCTGCCACAGTACCAGGAACACCCACTGAAAAAATACCTGTCATACTTTTACCAGGAATGATTTTACCCTCAGCATCCAAGTACATGTCTCTGCTGGCAGCAGCGGGCGCTTTCTCTCGGTAATCCAACGCTCTAGTATTTCCAAATTTATCGCGATAAACCAGAAATCCTCCTCCCCCAATATTTCCTGCTGATGGATGGCAAACTGCCAAAGCAAAATTGACTGCAACTGCTGCATCTATGGCATTTCCACCTTTTTTTAAAATAGCCAAACCAATTTCAGACGCTACTGGATGGGTTGAAACTACCATACCTTTCTTTCCTTCAATTAAAGGCTTTTGAGTACTTTGGGCGATAACAGAAAAAGATAGAAGAACGAGAATGAAATACTTAGTCATTTTAGTTTTATTTTGAAATGAAATGACAAATTAATAGAATCCTATGATTTACTAACATTGCGTTAATAAAAATATAATTTAACTTTGTGATTATTTAAAGATTTTTTCAATAAAACGTATACTAACAGTGGATATTTTCGAGAAGGTAGCTAATAACATGGGACCGATCGGTGCACATGCCCATTATTCCCACCATTATTTTTCATTCCCAAAATTAACAGGTGAATTAGGCCCTAGAATGACTTTTATGGGCAAAGAAATGTTAAACTGGTCTCTTAATAACTATTTAGGGCTTGCAAATCATCCTGAAGTTAGAAAAGCAGACGCTGATGCTACAGCAAAATACGGTCTAGCTTACCCAATGGGCGCACGAATGATGTCTGGCAATACAGATGAGCACGAAGAATTCGAACGTCAATTAGCTGAATTTGTTGGAAAAGAAGATGCATTCTTATTGAATTACGGATACCAAGGAGTGATGTCTTTAGTAGAATGTATGGTAGATTACAAGGATGTCATCGTTTATGATGCAGAATCCCATGCTTGTTTAATCGATGGTATTCGACTACACAAGGCTAAAATGGGCCAATATTATAAGTTCAATCACAATGATATGGACTCATTGCGTAAAAACTTAGAACGTGCCACTAAAATCACTAACGAAACAGGTGGAGGAATATTAGTCATCACAGAAGGTGTGTTCGGTATGTCTGGAAAAGTAGGCTCACTCGATAAGATCGTGGAAATGAAAAAAGATTTCAATTTCAGATTGTTAGTAGATGATGCACACGGCTTTGGAACGATGGGAGATAATGGAAAAGGAGTAGGTGAATACTTAAATTGCACAGAAGGTATCGACTTATACTTCTCCACATTCGCAAAGTCCATGGCAGCCATTGGCGCTTTTGTAGCTGCTCCTAAGAATATCATCATGTATTTAAAATACAATATGCGTTCTCAAACTTATGCAAAAGCATTACCTATGCCTTTTGTTATCGGTGGTATGAAACGTTTAGAATTAATTAAAAAACACCCAGAATTAAGAGAAAAGTTGTGGGAGAACGTTCGCGCACTTCAAAAAGGATTAAAAGACAAGGGATTTGATATTGGCGAAACACAATCTCCAGTAACTCCAGTATTCTTACATGGTGATTATGATATCGCAGCTGTCACTAAATTAGTGCGTGACCTACGTGAAAACATGGGTATCTTCTGTAGTATCGTTGTATATCCGGTAGTTCCTAAGGGTCAAATCATGTTAAGAATCATTCCTACTTCATCGCATACGTTAGCCGATATTGAATATACTTGCGACTGCTTTGCCGAAGTACAGAAAAGATTGAAATCTGGCTACTACGCGCAATAATTGATTGATTTAACGGTATTTTTAGTAGAAATTGTATTTTTTTGCATTTTTTTTCTGTTTTTTCTTGATATTAATTTGCACAGAACAAGTTTTTTACTAAATTTCGCTTATTAAAGCTCATTAAAGGGCATAAAGACAATCTAATATTATTTACACAACCTAAAAAACAAATTATCATGAGTAGATTTGCACAAGTAAAGGACTTAATTTTATCTTTAGAAGGAGATTTCGAAAAATTCTACGATAAAGGAAATCAAGCAGCTGGTACTCGCGTTAGAGGTGGTTTGCAACAATTGAAGACTTTGGCACAAGAAATTCGTACTGAAGTTCAAAACAAGAAAAACTCAGGAAAATAATTTTTCCCCTCTTTGATAAAAAAAGCCTGATATACATCGGGCTTTTTTTATGTTAAAATAGTTCAGAGTGCATGGCAGAGGCCATTCCATCCACCATGATCTTCCCTCGTTCTAATTCAAACACCTGAGTTGAAATCTCCGCAGTGTGCTTTGCCGGATTCGTGCTTACAATTTCAAACTTTGCCTTATAAGTTAACCCTACATAGAGTGGACGTTTAAATTCAGAAACCTGTTTTAAATAAACACTTCCTTCACCAGGAAATTCCATTCCCATCACGCGCGAAAAAACACTTGCAATTAAAGCTCCGTGAATGATAGGTTTTTTAAATGGTGTAGTTGCCGCATATGCTTCATCCCAATGCAGAGGATTGAAATCGCCTGATATTTTACAGAAATCATTGACTTGTTCCTGTGTGAATGAGAATTCTATCTCATATGAGTTTCCAACTTCTAACATAGTTTGATCATTTTTTGTAAAATTAAACCAAATTTGATTCTATTTTTGTGCAAATTTAAATTAAACCCATGATTCACTTTATTCTAAACCCCAATGCAGGGACTAATTCTTTGCAAAAAAGGGAACGAATAGTAAAGACTTTGCAGGCTATTCCTCATTCGAAGATTTGGCAAACAGAGCGAATGAACCATGCGTCAGAAATAACTAGAAATGCTCTTATAGAAGGTGCTACGAAAGTTATTGCCATAGGAGGCGATGGTACTATAAATGAAGTTGCCTCAGCACTCTTACATACGTCTGTGCCTTTAGGCATTATTCCAATGGGATCAGGTAATGGCTTAGCACGACATTTATGCATTCCACTAGAATTCAATAAAGCACTTGAAAGAGCCTTAGAGGGAACATCCATTACAATAGATTCAGGGAAATGGAATGATCGCTCTTTTTTTTGTACGGCAGGAATAGGATTTGATGCATTTGTTGCTGAACATTTTGCCAAAAGAGCAAAAAGAGGCTTTCTTAATTACATCTATTCCACGCTAGTTTCATTTAGAAAATACCATGCCATTCATATAGATGGAATTGGTCCTGTATTTTCATTCACCGTAGCGAATGCAAACCAATTTGGAAACAATGCCTACATTTCACCTGAATCAGACTTACAGGATGGACTTTTAGAGATTATACAGATAAAACCAGGCTCTTTTTGGTCCATCGCAAATCTTGGAATAAGTCTATTTCAAAAAAAACTACCTTCTCATCCGTTAGTCAAGATCTCCGCTGTAAAAGCTCTACATATCCAAGTAAATAAAAGCATCCCTTTTCACTTAGACGGTGAGAGTATTATACTTGAAAAGAATACAATTGATATATCGATTCTCCCTGCCTCCCTCGTAGTGGTAAAATAATTTTCTTATACTTTTTCAAGTAAAAGAATGATTTAAGTACACTAAATTTGAACAATTTTTAGAACCAAATTTTTAGGCCTTTTTTTTCGAAAAAAAACTGGATTTATTTTTGTTTTCAAATTTGGAACAACATCTTATTTTACTATTTTTGTCTCCCCGCTTAAGAAAAAACTAACCGTTTTCTTAGTTTAGAACCAGTAGCAACTTTTTAAATTATTTACAAGGCAAATTTCCTAAAAATTTGTCCTGAGAAGTGTTCGACCAATAAAATTAATGCAAATCGAGGTAAGAGATTTATGGAACCAGTGCTTGAATATCATCAAAAATGATATCTCAGAACAAAGTTTCGCAACTTGGTTTGCTCCCATCGTTCCTCTTAAATTCCAGAATAACACTTTATTGATTCAAGTGCCTTCGCAATTCTTCTACGAATGGTTAGAAGAGAAACATGTTTCGGATTTACGAAAGGCAATTGACATGACCATTGGACGTCAAGGAATGCTAGAGTATTCCATCTTAGTTGATAAAGGCGATCGTAAGAATCCTCCAATCACATTTAATCTTCCTGCCACTAATCAAGGTCAAAATTCATCCGACAAAGGAAGTAATTTTCCTAATCCAGCGAAGAGTCCATTTGAGCTAAAAAACTTAGATTCCTTAGAATTAGATTCTTATTTAATTCCAAAATATACCTTTGATAAATTTATCGAAGGAGATTGCAATCGCTTAGGACGTGCAGCAGGTATGGCAGTAGCCAATAAGCCCGGTTTAACAGCCTTCAATCCCTTAATGATTTATGGCGGTGTGGGATTAGGTAAAACTCACTTAATCCAGGCTATTGGCAATCAAATTAAAGACTCCTTTCCAGATAAATTTGTGCTTTATGTTTCTACGGAGAAATTC
>JBILCC010000082.1:0-7230 GCA_044353355.1 Aquirufa sp. | reverse complement strand
TGCGATTAGAAATAATTCAATAGAGGCATTTACAAATTTCTATCTACAAGTAGATGTTCTTATCATTGATGATGTTCAATTTTTATCAGGTAAAGAAAAGACACAAGAGACTTTCTTTAACATCTTTAATCACTTACACCAATCAGGAAAACAAATCATTCTATCTTCAGACCGGGCTCCTAGGGATTTAGCGGGAATGGAAGATCGTCTCTTATCACGCTTTAAGTGGGGATTAACTGCGGATCTTCAACAACCAGACTTTGAGACCAGAATTGCGATTATTCAAAAGAAATTGCAAGAAGACGGCATCCAAATTGACTTTGATGTATTAGAATACCTTGCTCATTCGATCCAAACAAACGTACGTGAATTAGAAGGTGTTATTATTTCCTTAATGGCACAAGCTTCATTAACTCGTAAAGAGATCGATTTAGAATTAGCTAAGTCTACTTTAAAGAGCATTGTTAATGAACAAGAAAAAGAATTAAGCGTAGAGAGTATCCTAGATGTAGTGACAAATCATTTTGATGTGGATCTAGATACTTTAAGAGGTAAATGCCGCAAAAAGGAAAATGTTTTCCCGCGTCAAATTGCTATGTACATGTTAAAAGAACTAACTAATCTGCCATTAAAATCGATTGGTTATCATTTCGGAGGTCGAGATCACAGTACAGTTATTCATGCAGTACAAGCGGTTTCGGAGGCAATGGAAACCGATAAAGGGGTAGAAAAGACCATTCGAAATTTATTTACCCGATTTAATCTCAAAGGAGTTCAATCATAAAAAAAAGCGACTAATCTACATTTGCCGCTTTTTTTATCCCATTAGGTTTCAGCTTATTCAGCTACAGCGTCTTTATCAATCAGCGCACTGTCATCCACCTTCACTTTATCTTTAATCTTTGCTTCCAGCTCTTCCATTAATTCTGGATTATCTTTGATTAGATCTTTCACGGCGTCTCGGCCTTGACCTAAACGATTGCCATTATAAGAGAACCAAGAGCCTGATTTATCAATTACTTCTAAGTCCACTCCTAAATCAAGAATTTCTCCTGCTTTAGAAATTCCTTCTCCGTACATGATATCAAATTCAACCACTTTAAAAGGAGGTGCTAATTTGTTCTTCACCACTTTAACACGCGTTCTATTTCCGGTAATCGAATCCGCACTTTCTTTAATTTGACCCGCACGACGAATATCTAAACGTACTGATGCATAAAATTTCAAAGCATTACCACCCGTAGTCGTTTCAGGAGAACCAAACATCACGCCAATCTTATCACGTAACTGGTTAATAAAGACGCAACAACAGCCTGTCTTATTAATCGTACCAGTCAATTTACGTAAAGCTTGCGACATCAAACGCGCTTGAAGACCCATTTTAGAATCTCCCATCTCCCCTTCGATCTCCGCTTTAGGGACTAAAGCAGCCACTGAGTCAATTACAATTATATCAATCGCACCCGAGGAAATTAAATGTTCAGCAATTTCTAACGCTTGTTCGCCATTGTCAGGTTGAGAGATCAAAAGATTTTCACAATCGATACCTAATTTTTCAGCATACGAACGATCAAAAGCGTGCTCCGCATCTACAAATGCTGCTAAACCACCAGCTTTCTGAGCCTCAGCGATCATGTGCAAGGTTAAAGTCGTTTTACCAGAAGATTCTGGACCATAGATCTCTACGACACGTCCTCTAGGTACACCGCCAATGCCTAAGGCTAAGTCTAATCCTAAGGAGCCTGTGGAAATAACTGGAACATCCATCACTTTACTATCGGATAAACGCATAACAGTTCCTTTACCGTATGCTTTATCTAATTTCTCTAACGTAGTTTGTAAAGCTTTTAACTTTTCAGCCGCCAGGCCTTGCGCATCACTAGCTTGTTTCGCCATTTTCGTTTTTTATCTAAAAATTTAAGGGGCAATCGACTATATTTGTTTTATCGTTTGGCCTATACAAAAATAGAAAATTGCCTCTAATTTTTTATACAAACAATTGATAATAAATTATGCTTTGGCATGAAAAATCAGACTCTTGTTATTTTTCTATTCTTATGTTCTTTCTGGAGCCTTTCTGCTCAAGAAAATAATGCCTTAATAGCAGGAGAAAATCTAAAATACCGAATCCACTTAGGTTTCATTAATGCAGCCGAGGCTACCATAAAAAGTAGTTCTGGAATTAGCAAAATGGGAGATCGAACCGTTCGAAAAGTAGAAATAGAGGGCGTAACAACTGGAGTACTGGAATTAATTAGTCCATTAAAAGACTATTGGTCTGCACAGATAGATACAGAGACCATGCTCCCATTGAAAACAGAAATGCGAAAACGTGAAGGGCGCTACCGAAAGGAAGAAACTGTTCTGTATCAAATGGACAAAGGTTTTGCTAAGATCACTTCCCCCCAAAACAAACCCGTCAGCAGTTCCCTTGCAGGACCTAAAGACCTATTAGATCTAATTTCGGCCTATTACTTTTTACGCAGTAAGCCTGTTACTGATAAGAAACCAGGTTCCCGATGGTCAGCACAGGTATTAGTGGATAGTAAAATATACGAATTGGTATTAGTCGTTCGATCTAAGGAAACTATCAATACAGATGCCGGTAAAAAAGCAAGCATCAAAACCAATATTCTTTTGCCTAAAAATGACATGTTTAAAGAGGAAGATGCTATACGACTTTGGATTAGCGATGACGAGTATCAGGTACCCTTGAAAATACAAGTAAACTTGAAGATCGGATTTTTAACCATCGACTTAATTGATTATAGTATACAAGGGAAGAAAATCTATTTTCCTAAAGCTTCTTTGTAGGCAGCTAATACTCTAACACGGGCAAATTCGTGATTGACAATAGGTGCTGGATAAGTCAATTCTTGTAATTCAGGTACCCATTTTTTGATATAGGCCAAAGAGTGATCGAATTTTTGTGTTTGCAATGTCGGATTGAATACACGGAAATAGGGAGCTGCATCACAGCCAGATCCGGCTGCCCATTGCCAGCCTCCATTATTAGCTGAAAAATCAAAATCTAATAGTTTAGCCGCAAAATAGGCTTCGCCCCAGCGCCAATCAATCAATAAGTGCTTGACCAGAAAACTAGCTACCACCATACGTACCCGATTGTGCATAAATCCAGTGGCATTCAATTCCCGCATCCCTGCATCCACAATAGGATATCCAGTCTTTCCATCGCACCAGGCCTTGAATTCTTCCTCATTATTACGCCACTTCATCCGATCATATTCCTTTCTAAAAGAATGCCCCTCTCCTACATGAGGAAAATGATGCACGATGTTGAAATAAAAATCACGCCAAATCAACTCATTTAACCACACTTCCGACTTACCTACAGCTTGTCGAACTAAAGAGCGAATCGAAATGGTACCGAATCGAAGATGCACCGAGAGTCTTGATGTTCCTGGTTTAGCAGGGAAATCACGGTCATGAGCGTAGGCTTTAATGATTTCATCTTGCACCACAGCTTGAGGAAAATCTAGGCCAGAAGGCTGAAATCCAATGTCTGATAAAGTAGGAATTGTAAAAATGTCAGAAACATAATGGGTACTATCCGCGGAGGGAAAATTAGGTAAAACGCTCTCAGCTAATAATGCTTTCCACTTGCGAGAATAAGGCGTAAAAACAGTGTAAGGCGTACCCGCACCGGACAAAACTTCATTCTTTTCAAAAACAACCTGATCCTTAAAAGTTCTGAATTCTACCCCTTTTTCCTTGGCTAATAAGCCGACTGCTGCGTCGCGATCCAAGCCATAGCGCTCATAATCGTGGTTTGTATAAATACGAATGACATCCCATTCAGTCAACATTTCTTTGAATATATCGATGGGATTACCCTTTTTGACACATAGATGACCACCAATAGCCTTATTAATGCGCGAAATAGATTGATGAATAAACTCCACCCGACCATCCATTCTAGATGGAAGGCGATCCAGAATGTTCGTATCAAAAATAAAGAGAGGAAGAACAGGCTCTGCAGCGGATAAAGCTTGGAATAATCCATGATTGTCCTCTATCCTCAAATCGCGCCTAAACCAAAAAATGGAAACTTTTTTCATCCTCTATGTATCTTAAATGGGTAAACTACACAGATTCTAGATTGTTTCAAAAATTTACCTTGACAAGCCCCCCTTCAATATGGTATATTTGTAAATTATAAAAATTCAACCCCTCTGAGAATGAAATTATCTGAATTCAGATTTGATTTACCCCAAAACTTAATTGCCCTTAACCCTACTGAAAATCGCGAAGATGCGCGTATGATGGTGGTTAACCGGAAGAACAAGACAATTGAACACAAGAAATTCACTGATATCATCGACTATTTTGGCGAAGGTGATGTATTAGTTACGAATAATACAAAGGTTTTTCCTGCACGTCTTTATGGTAACAAGGAAAAAACAGGTGCTCAAATCGAGGTATTTTTATTAAGAGAATTAAATAGAGAACACCGTCTTTGGGATGTATTAGTAGATCCAGCACGTAAAATCCGTGTGGGGAATAAATTATATTTTGGTGATTCTGACCTAGTAGCAGAGGTTATCGACAACACAACCTCTCGTGGACGCACCATACGTTTCCTTTATGATGGAGATCACGATGCCTTGATGCAAACGATCCACGAATTAGGCGAAACTCCACTTCCAGATGAGATTCGTTTCAAAAGAGCAGCGACTGAAGATGATCGCGAGCGTTTCCAAACCATTTATGCAGAGCACGTAGGTGCTGTGGCAGCTCCTACCGCTGGGTTACACTTCTCTAAGATAATTATGAAGCGTATGGAATTAAACGGCGCTCAGTTCACTCCCATCACTTTACACGTGGGATTAGGAACTTTCCGCCAGGTCGATGTAGAGGATTTGACTAAACACAAAACAGATTCTGAGCACTTTATGATCAGTGAATCAACCTGTGGTTTTGTGAACGAGGCAATCGATAATAAAAAACAAGTTTTAGCCGTTGGAACTACTGTAATGAAGGCTTTAGAATCATCCGTTTCAGCGAGTGGTCACTTAAAACCAATTAATAGCTGGACAGATAAATTCATCTTCCCTCCATACGAATTTAAAATCCCTACAGCCTTACTAACGAATTTTCACCTTCCAGAATCGATTCTATTAATGATGGCTTCGGCATTTGGAGGTCATGAGTTAATAACGGAAGCATACAAGCAAGCGATCAAGGAGAAATACCGTTTCTTCTCGTATGGTGATGTGATGTTAATTATCTAATCGAATAAATCGGGTTTGCTTTGAAAAAATATGCCATTATTGTCGCAGGGGGCTCCGGCCAGCGTATGCAAAGTACGGTCCCTAAGCAATTTTTGCTTTTGCAGGGCAAACCCATTTTATATCATACGCTTAAGGCATTTTATGAAGCAGATGCTTCCACTGAATTAATAATCGTGTTGCCAGCGGATCAATTTAATACCTGGGAATCACTGATTTCAGACCTACCATTGATACCACACCGTTTAGTAGCTGGAGGAAATTCTAGATTCCAAAGTAGCCAAAATGCGATTCAAACCTTGTCAGAAGACGGATTAGTGGCCATTCACGATGGAGTGAGACCTTTGATTGAGCCCACATTGATTTCAACTAGTTTCCATGAAGCTACGCAGAAAGGAAATGCCGTATTAGCGGTAGCTTCAAAAGATTCGGTTCGTTTTTATTCTGCTAAAAAAGAACGTTTCGAACACTTAAATAGGGAGACAATACGTTTAATTCAAACACCCCAAATCTTCTCTGTGAAAGATTTAAAAGAAGCATTTAAGCAGAATTATTCGGATGATTTCACGGATGATGCCAGAGTGGTAGAAGCCTTAGGAATACACATTAACCTAGTAGAAGGATCTTATAAAAATATCAAAATCACTACACCAGAGGATTTGATATTAGCAGAGGTCTTAATGAAATAATCTATGAAAAACGCTTGGAATTGGATTGGTAAAAGTATCCTACACTATAAATTCCCTTTATTGGCATTTATAGTGGTGTTAACTATTGGCTTGGGGTTTAAAGCAAGCCAAATCCAACTCAGCTACGAACTCGCTAAGATTCTTCCTGCCTCCGATGAACGCTTTCAACTCTATGAAGGATTTAAAAAGAAATACGGTGAGGATGGGGCGGTAATGGTGATTGCGGTAGAAAATTCCCAAATTTTTAGTCCCGCTGAGTTTCAGGCTTGGCGCGATTTGAGCAATGAAGTCAAGAAGCAAAATGGCATCAAAAATGTTCTATCTCTCGCTACACTTCCTGAATTATACATCGATTCGACAGCAAAGAAGTTCAAGACGCGGCTGTTGTTGGATAGTACATTAACTTTAAATGAGGGCAATCTAGCCGATTTTAAATCCAAATTAGACCATTTACCCATCTACAAAAACTTCCTTTATACGGAAGATTTGAAAACACATTTATTGTTGATTACGTTGGACCAAAAAGTCATTAATGACAAGGGACGTATCACATTAGTTAAAAACATTAAAGCTTTAGGAGAACAATACCAAGCAAAAATGAAGCATACGGTACACATGACGGGCATGCCTTTCATTCGTACAGAATATACGTCGCAGGTTACGAAAGAATTAAGCTTGTTCTTAGGCTTGGCCATATTAGTTACTTCGCTCATCTTGTTGTTCTTCTTCCGATCTCTACAGGTTGTCTTCTTTGCCAATATTGTGGTTCTAGTTGGCATTGTCGCTTCTTTAGCGACGATTGTATTCTTTGGATTTAAGATCACTCTTTTATCTGGATTAATTCCTCCCCTCATTGTAGTCATCGGTATACCGAATGTCATTTTCCTATTGAATAAATACCACGAGACCTATCTTGCTGGGAAATCAAAGGAGGAATCCTTGATTGAAAGTGCTTCTAAAGTAGGGAGAACCTTGTTTTTAGCAAATTTGACCACCTCAATTGGTTTTGGTGTATTTGCCTTTACAGGATCAGCTTTATTAGTCGAATTTGGGATTGTAGCAGCGTTGAATGTGATGATCACCTTCTTCGTTTCGCTGGTATTAATCCCTATTTTCTTTAGTTTCTTGGCTCCTCCTCAGCAGAAAGATTTAGCGCATTTTGAGTCGGTGAGAGTGAATAAATTCTTGAACCGCGTGGATATTTGGGTACTGCACCACCGGAAATTTATTTATAGTTTCATTTCGATTGTGCTAGTAATCTCTTTCTATGGTATGAGTAAAATTCAGGCAGT
>JBILCC010000150.1:0-3932 GCA_044353355.1 Aquirufa sp. | reverse complement strand
TTCAAGCTCACACACGCTTATCGGCTCCATTATTGGTATCGGAGTAGGACATGCCTTATTGCCAGAAGCTTCAAATAAAGGTATTTCTGCGATTAATTGGGATAAAGCAATTGAAATCGGCCAAGCCTTATTGTTATCGCCACTTTTTGGCTTTGCTTTGGCGATCATTTTAATGTATATCTTGAAAAAATCAGTTAAGAATAAGGAGATTTTTAAGGAGCCTAAGAAAAAATCACCTCCTCCCATGTGGATTCGTGCAATCTTAATTACGACCTGTACGTTAGTTTCGTTCTTTCATGGTCGTAATGATGGCCAAAAAGGTATCGGTCTTGTTATGGTTATCTTAATTGCTTTCTTACCAGGCTATTTTGCGGTTAATACAAACCTTGACTTGGTTCAAGTGAAGGAAAGTTTAACAACAGTGCAAACGATCACAGCTAAAATTGATACTGTTCCATTATCAGAAAAAGAGCGGGAGAGCTACCATAAACTAGTTAAGTCTTCAACAGCCTTAAGCACAATTATTGCCTCAGGAGTTACGCCAAAGACATTAACAACAACCCAAAAGTTCGACATTCGTAATGCAGCTTTAACAATCAACAAGCAATCAAAGAAATTATTAGAAAGCGAATCAGTTGCTTTATCTTCTGGTGATAAGAAAGCATTAAAGAAAGCTACGCAAGGAGACAAAGCTCCATTCTTTAGTTATGGAAATTCCTCTTCATCTGGAATTGCTGGAGTAACGGATTTCGCACCAGCTTGGGTGATGTGGATGGTTGCCTTATCCTTAGGTTTAGGAACAATGGTGGGCTGGAAGCGTATTGTAGTAACGATAGGGGAGAAAATCGGTAAAAATCACCTAACCTATGCGCAGGGAGCATCGGCTGAATTAATTGCTTCCATTACCATCGGTTTAGCTACTGCCTATAAATGGCCTGTTTCAACGACACACGTTTTGTCTTCAGGTATTGCAGGAACAATGGTAGCGTCGAAAGGGATCAAAAACCTACAAGGAGGGACGGTCAAAAGTATCGTATTAGCATGGGTCTTAACCTTGCCAGTAACTATTATTATGTCTGCGGCCTTATTCGTTTTATTCCGTTGGATAGCAGGATAATCATCTTTTCAGGAGGGTTCTAATAGAATCCTCCTCATTTATAACAACACCAATATATCATGAAAAAAAATCTTCTCCTAACAGGAGTCTTGGCTTGCCTTTGCCTAATTTCTGCCCAGGCACAAACTGCTCCAGCCCCTAAAAAATGGTACGATTCCTTCTCCATTCGCGGCTATGCGCAAGTTCGCTATAATCGTCTTTTTGAAACCAATCCAAATCTTAAATCAGAACAAGGAGATCGAAGCTTAGGTGATAATGGCGGCTTTTTTATCCGTCGTATGCGTATTATCTTCAGCGGACAGATTAATGAGCGTGTTTACTTCTATGTTCAGCCTGATTTTGCGAGCAGCGCGTCCTCTAGCTCTTTACACTTTGGACAGTTAAGAGATGCTTACTTTGATTTGGGATTAGATACTAATAATGAATTTCGTTTTAGAGTAGGACAAAGCAAGGTTCCTTTTGGCTTTGAAAACATGCAATCCTCTCAAAATCGTTTGCCATTAGACCGAAACGATGCTTTGAATAGTGCCGTATCAAATGAACGTGATTTAGGAGTATTCTTCTACTGGGCACCTGCGTCTGTGCGCAAGTTATATGCTTCATTAGTGGCAGATGGCCTAAAAGGCTCAGGAGATTATGGTGTTTTTGGTTTAGGCGCATACAATGGCCAAACAGCGAACAAGCCTGAATTAAACGACGCGCCTCATATTGCAGCACGCCTTTCTTATCCAGTTCAGATCAAAAATCAAATCATTGAAGCGAGTATTCAAGGTTACTCTGGTGAATGGGTAATGGCAGCAGATCAATTAAGTGCGGGCGTTAAGGCTACATCTAATAAAGCGTATTTAGACGAGCGCTATGCTGCGAGTTTTGTTTTATATCCAAAGCCCTTTGGTATTCAAGCTGAATACAATGTGGGTACGGGGCCGGAATTTAACAAGGCAACGGATGCGATTGAAAATAAAAAATTATCTGGTGGCTACGTGACCGCGTCTTATAAATTAGATTGGAAAAAACAGGTAATTATTCCATTCGTGCGTGTTCAACATTATGAAGGTGGGAAAAAGCACGAATTAGATGCGCGTAGTTACCGTGTAGATGAAACCGAAGTAGGTGTAGAATGGCAACCAAACAAAAATTTTGAGTTAGTCGCTATGTACACCATGGCCACTCGTAGGGCAGAGGATTTCAAATTACAAGAAAACTTACAATCCGGAAATATGCTTCGTTTACAAGCACAGGTTAATTTCTAATAAAAAAAGGCCAGCGATTTCGCTGGCCTTTTTTTATTTATCGAGACCAGCGGAATCTCCGTCTGCCTAACATGCCAGACAAACCCGTTCCTTGGTTTTGGCTGAAGTTCGTGACATAAACCGGCTGTGCAATTAAATCACTTAAATGTCCGGCCATTAAACGCTGTGATTGCGAAACCCATTCTTGGTATTGGTCTTTCACGGAAACGTGAGAAGGCAAATATTTTTTAAAGATGCTGAGGTCAAAAGAGGACGCCCCTATACCTGCTCCAGATAATTGGCCGTCGAATGCATTAATCATCTGTTCAATGTGATTCGGTACGGGAACCATCATCGCGGGCTTTCCTAAGTACATCGCCTCTGCAACCGATTCGAAACCTGCCGTTGAGATCAGGCCAGCGCATTCCGTCATTTTGGCCAAATAATTCTCTGCATCAATCGGATGGAAAGTCAATGAGTCAGAGTAATGATACGTCTCTTTGCGCGCTGGATTGTCCCAAAAGCAATCCAACTTTACCTCCGGATTCGCGTTTGACCACGCCATGATATCTTCTGATAAACGGAAGTGTGTTAAATACGCTAACCAACGCTCTCCCGCTTTAGGCACGATGCTTTTCACTTGCTGGCGCAAAAGGGGAGGAACCACCTCAATCTTCGCGTCGTTATCGATCGGGCGGAAAGACAAGCCCAATAACTTCTTAGAACCGATCGACGTGATCATCGTATTCATATTTAATAGAATACGGTCGATCTTCTTTTCTGGAATGCTTTCGAAGTTCTTGTTTAATAACAAGTATTGATGTCCCACGGACATCGTAGGGATTTTAGATCCCGATTTTAACTTATATAAACCCGTGATGGACTCGTAGAAGTTTACGATTCCATCTGGCTGTAACTCATCTATGAATTCTTCTAGTTGAGTAGCGCTTTTCCAAAAGGTCTTGAAATTCGTGAAAGCCTGCGCCGCTGTTTTAAAAAGTTGCACCGATTTCCCATTCCCAAAAATAATGGAAGGGCTATCGTATTGTAATAGAGGAGTATCCCCAATAAAATCCAGAAAAAACGAGGGTATTTTACGCCCTTGAAAGGACCCTACAGCATAGCCGACTACTTCATGACCCGCCTCGCGCGCGATTTGTGTAAAAGAGATCGCTTGCGTTAAATGCCCACGACCTTCTCCTTGTACGGTAAATATGAACTTTCCCATCTTATATTGTTACTGATTCTCCTAAAATTTCGTTTAACTCTGCTTTTAAATCGTAGTTCGGGAATTCGATGATTTGCCATACCCCTTGATGTGTTTCGACTAAGGCTGTCAATGATTCAACCCAGTCGCCAGAATTCATGTACGCGATTCCATCGATCATTTTGATTTCAGCCTTGTGAATATGGCCACAGATGATGCCATCCGCGCCTTTGGCCTTCGCTAACTCCGCTAATTTCTCTTCAAAATCCGAGATGAAGTTCACCGCCGCCTTCACTTTCTGCTTAATCACCTGTGATAGAGAGTAGTATGGCTTTCCTTGCCATGTGCGGTATTGATTATACCATTTGTTTAGCCA
>JBILCC010000043.1:0-12804 GCA_044353355.1 Aquirufa sp. | reverse complement strand
AATGCTCCCTCATGAGCTAACAACCATGCGCCTTGCCCAAAATATTGCAAAACCAAAGCAATCTTCACAAAAACCCAGCTAATACGAATATTCTCTTTTCCGCAATGACCTAAATCTGAATACAAGGCCTCAGCTCCTGTCGTACATAAAAACACAGCTCCTAAAGTCCAGAACCCAGCTGATCCCGCTTGATGAGTCGTTAATAAATCCCATGCATAGACCGGAGAAAGCGCTCTAAATATCGACCAATCTTGACCGATCCAGATCAAACCTGTTAATCCTAACATCGAGAACCATAATAACATAATCGGCCCAAAAAGCTTTCCTACGACCTTAGTTCCAAAGATTTGGAAGATGAAGAGCACCGTTAAGATGACAATTACGATAGGCACCGTATCCGTTACAAACGGAGTTCCATCCTTGTGGTGAAGCATTTTTAATCCTTCAATCGCGGAAGAAACCGAGATAGGTGGTGTAATAATACCATCCGCTAATAAGGTAGCCCCCCCAATAATGGCAGGTAAGGTTAACCACTTCGCGTGACGTCTTACTAACGCAAAAAGGGCAAAGATCCCGCCTTCACCCTTATTATCTGCTCTTAAAATTAAAATCACATATTTCAACGTTGTCTGTAGCGTCAACGTCCAAAAAATACAAGATAATCCCCCTAAAACGGTTAAGGCATTGATCGGATTATCTCCAATAATTGATTGCATTACATACAATGGAGAAGTTCCAATGTCCCCGTAAATGATCCCCATTGCAACCAATAATCCAGCTGCGGTGGCTTTACTTTTGTGTTTGTGTTCCATTATTAATCTCTAGGGAGTAAAAGTCTTATCAAGCGGCTTTGTTTATCTTAAGAATTAAATGCAATAAATGCTAAAAATTGTACTATTTCTATCTGTTTTCTTGAAATATTCCAAGAAACGGACGCAAATATAGTTCAATGTTTTATATATCAAATAGCTTTAGAAAACTTTTCGAGAAAACGCTGAATGCGTGCGAATTAACGCTCATAATAATACCCAAAAATGATATTCATTTCGTCTTCAGATGTCAGGCCAAAACCGATATCCTTATTGGTATCATTCACATAGGTCACCACCGATGTTAAACCCTCACCTGCTTGTAAGAAAATAGGCGTATCATAATTGATCACTTTGGGGTGTTCCCAATCTGTATTTTCATAAATAACTTCTCCATTGCGAGAGCCTCCTTTGATTTTTATTTGGAATAATTTTCCTCTTGCGTGGTAATGAGAAGTTAGCGAGACTACTGCCACAGGCTTGTCAAATTTAAAATCACGTGTGATCGTTGTTGTTTTATTTGCAGGGAGATTAAAACCAGTAGCATTAAAATCAATCATTTGGACGACCTGCTTTACCTGATCTGCCGGCACTGTATAGAGATTCACATAATTTTCTCCGTAGATATTACCTGAGGTCTTATTAAAATAATGTGGATTCAAATCAATGGAGGCATTCGTGGGCAACTGCAACGCCATCCCAGCCGGAAAAGTGTAATCTGAATTAGGATCGGTTCCGCCACCCAAAAAAATATGATTTGACATTTGAATAACGGTACCTAAGTTTAAAGAATTGTCTAAATTCCTTAGGTCGCGAACATCATTGAGAGTAGGAAGTGAGGATTTAGATCGAAAATCATATAGCACCATGTGGTGGCTGTTAGCCCTTGATTTCAATTTGATACGCGATACATATATAGGCGCAGGATTATTTAAAGGGCGACGTACAAATAACTCTCGCTCAAAATTAGGTGGAACAACAAATCGATCTACTTTTAACTGAACCCCCGTTTTCCCCTCCTCCGCCGGTGAAGCCAAAGGTGCGAAATTCGCATCTACTACAAAACTTGGCGTCGTATCATCCAGCAAGCTTGCATCCACAACAGTTCCTGTTAAAGGTGCACCTGCGTCAATCCATCTTTGAACAAATGCTAGAGCTCCTTTACTTAACGGCTTGCCTCCTAAAGGCATGGGTGCACCATAATTGGCTAAACCATGATGACTTATATCCCAATTTAATTTGTGATAAAGTAAACTTTCTCCAGAAGCAAATTTTTTAACACGCAAGATGGAATTCTTGAGTGCAACCGGATTAACAGAGGCCACTCCTACTAAATTCGCGTAGGAACTACCTTTCGCAAGTACTAAACCATGCTGAGCAAAACCGGCATCTTTAGTAGATAAATGGCATCCGGAAGTGGCGCAGCTAGGCGTCAAAAGTTTATCTTGCAGTAGATCAAACGAAGAGATGGCTGTTGTTTGTGGTATAGGCGTAACGCCAGGATCACTTGCCTCTTTCGTGCAGGCAAATGGTAAAGCAGCTAACAATAATATCCATTTTTTCATTGCAAGGAATATTGATCTTGATTTTCACCTGGTTCGATTTTAAGTACGCTACTTAAAACGAGCAACACTAATTTACGAGATGCTAGCCAAATGGGCAAATTGCATTTTAGCGCAAATTCAGCAAGGGTAATATGTTGATTTGTACGCAAATATTCCATCAACCAGCGTTCTATATCCCCATAAGCAAAAGACAGCCCTTCGTCATTTTCCCGACGTAAAATCTGCTTCATCTCCTTACTAGCCTGAATCGTACGATCTTTCACCCGAACATAGCAAATGGGATGAGGTTCATTTTCTTGCTGGACAAAATGAGGTTTGTCCACACTTTCATAAACTTGATAAACCAAAACTTCTCGGCCATTATCTAAGCGAATCCGATAGGTGCGGTAGGTAAAGGCAGGAAAACAATACTTATCAATGGCCCGCTCTAGTAAGAATTGCTCTTCTTCAGCGAATTTCACCCCTTCAATCACACCTGCATCGCTAACGCCAATGAATAAATGACCTCCCTCTGTGTTCGCAAAAGCCACCAATTCCTTCACAATCTTCTCTGGGTACTTCACCTTCATCTTAAACTCCAAACGAATACCCTCGCCGTGACGCACAAGATTCCGCAAATTTCGAAGATCCAACAAGTTTTCTTCCTCATCACCGAAAGGACTATCCAATAAAATCTCTGATCCGATGCGCATAACACCCTTAATTTAGGAATTATTTTTTTATTTATTAGTATAGTTATTCAATAGACAATGTGTACCTTTGTAAAAAATAGGACAAAATGCATCTCAAAACGCTAGAAAAGGAATTACTATCCAGATCATTGCCTGATCGAATTCAGTTCATTTCCTCCTATTTTGCAGGCGAACGACTTGTTTTCTCGACCTCTTTTGGCCAAGAAGACCAGGCAATTACCCAGGCAATTGCTAGTACAAAATCGGCCATCGAGATTTTCACACTAGATACTGGCCGTCAATTCCAAGAATCTTATGAATTGATGGATTTGACGATCAAAAAATACAGTATTCCCCTACAAACCTTTTTTCCCAACACCTCCGCAGTGGAAACTTTAGTGGCAGAAAAAGGATTCAACTCTTTCTATACTTCAGTAGAGAACCGAAAAGAATGCTGTTTTGTTCGAAAAATGGAGCCATTAAATCGGGCCTTGCAGGGAGCGAAAGTGTGGATTACCGGTTTAAGAGCCGAGCAATCAGATAATAGAGCAAATATGCCCATCATCGAATGGGATGAAAACCGTCAATTGTGGAAAATCAACCCCCTAATTGATTGGAGCTTTAGCCAATTAGAGAATTACTTACAAGAACATAAAATTCCCCAAAACCCCTTGCACAAGAAAGGGTTCATTTCCATCGGCTGCGCTCCGTGTACGCGGGCTATTTCGGAAGGAGAACATCCACGTGCGGGTCGTTGGTGGTGGGAGAATTCTCAAAAAGAATGTGGTTTACACGCCTAAGTTATGCAGACAATACAAGACAAAATCGGTCATTTTCCTCGCCAACTAGAGGATGAATCCATCTACATCCTGCGGGAAGTAGCAGCGCAATTCGAGCGTCCTGCTCTACTTTTCTCGGGTGGAAAGGATTCCATTACTTTGGTTCGTTTAGCCCAAAAGGCTTTCTTCCCAGGTAAAATCCCTTTCCCTTTGGTTCACATTGATACAGGTCACAACTTCCCAGAGACGATTGAATTCCGCGACTGGTTAGCCAAAGAAACGGGGGCTGAATTAATCGTGCGCTATGTACAAGATTCCATCAACCAAGGAAAGGCGACGGAAGAGTCTGGAAAATATGCCTCGCGTAACGTCCTTCAAACCGTAACGCTTTTAGATACGATTGAAGAGTTCAAATTCGATGCTTGCATCGGTGGTGCAAGACGAGATGAAGAAAAGGCAAGAGCGAAAGAACGTATTTTTTCGGTGCGCGATGATTTTGGACAGTGGGATGCGAAGCGCCAAAGACCTGAACTATTCGATATGCTCAACGGCCGAATCGCAGTAGGAGAAAACGTGCGCGTGTTTCCTATTTCGAACTGGACAGAGCTCGATGTTTGGAACTACATCAAAGAAGAGAAGATGGAGATCCCAAGCATCTACTATTCGCACCAACGTCAGGTGATTGAGCGGGATGGAATGCTTTGGGCAGATTCAGAGTACTTGAACAAAGAAGCAGAAGAGATCCCATTCGAGGCGACCGTTCGTTTTAGAACGGTGGGCGATATGACGTGTACGGCAGCTGTGGCTTCTGATGCAACGGATATCGATGTGATTATAGAAGAGATTCTTTCTGCCGAAATTTCGGAACGAGGCGCGCGCATTGACGACAAACGTTCGGAGGCGGCGATGGAAAAGAGAAAACAACAAGGGTATTTTTAATTCAATCTCAGACAAGAACACATGGATATTTTACGCATAGCTACCGCAGGTTCCGTTGATGATGGAAAAAGTACCTTAATCGGCCGCCTGTTATACGAGACAAATTCAATTACCAAAGATAAAATAGAATCCTTAGAAAGCGCTTCTAAACGCAAAGGGCTAGACTTTCTTGACCTTTCCTTATTAACCGATGGCCTCATTGCTGAACGAGAGCAAGGAATCACGATCGATGTGGCTCACATCTATTTCTCTACCCCAGCCCGGAAATATATCATTGCGGATACACCGGGTCATGTGGAGTACACCCGCAATATGGTGACAGGGGCTTCGAATGCGAAGGTTTCGTTAATCTTAGTGGATGCCCGCCAAGGGGTAGTGGAACAAACAGCACGTCACTTGTCGATCGCCGCGATGTTGCGTATCCCGAAAGTGATCATTTGTGTGAACAAGATGGACTTAGTCCAATACCAAGAATCCACGTTCAATGCGATAAAAGACAGCTTGGCGGAATTAGTCGCACAGACCACTTTCGACGGACAGGAAATCAGCTTCTTGCCTATTTCCTCTTTGTATGGCCAAAACATCACGCAAAAGGCTAGCGAAATGCCCTGGTTTAGCGGCAATACACTGTTAGGCGAATTAGAAGCCTTTGAATACGCTTCTACACTAGCGCACGCACCCGCTCGTTTCCCGGTTCAATTTGTCGTGAGACCGATGACCGAGGCCTACCACGACTTCCGTGGCTATGCCGGAAAAATCAGCTCAGGGACTTTTAAAGTGGGCGACAGTATTCGCGTCTTGCCTACGGGTCAAGAGAGTACGATTGCGACCATTGAGAAATTTGAAAGTAAATTATCGCACGCCATCGCAGGGGATTCGGTGACGATTACGTTAACTACGGATGTGGATATATCGCGTGGAAATACGCTTGTATTAGCTTCAGAAGTTCAGCCGCCACAGCTAAAGGATTTTTCTGCCCAAGTTTGTTGGTTAGATCATACGGCCTTAAGCCCAGGTAAAACCTACTTATTACAACACGGAATAAATACGACAAAGGCGAAAATCTCTCAAATTACGGAGCGCCTTGACGTAGCAACGCAAAAAGCCACGGAAGGAGTATCCTCTTTACAATTAAATGAGATAGGAACGATTGCGTTGCGCACGGCACAACCGATCAGTGCAGATCAATATGCAGCTAATCCAGCGAATGGAGCCTTCATCCTGATCGATGAATTCTCGAATTCAACCGTCGGTGTAGGATTCGTAAAATAAGTTTATTGGTATTTTTTAGGGGCGTAGAGGAAGCCAAAAGCCTCTGCGCCTTTTTTTGTGTGCACTTCGTGGTGCACATAATGTGCTTTCATAATGCGCTTCATATAGGCAGAACCGGCTTTGTACTTGATTTTGATGCGGCGGTGCACAATGATATCGTGGAAGATGAAATAGAAGATGCCATACGTTGCAATCCCTAATCCGATGTAGAATAGCGGCCAGTAGGCAGGAATTTCAGCACCTACGATAATGGTTAACGTGGAGGAAATCCCGAAAACAACCGAAAATAGATCGTTTTTCTCTAATTTATCCTTGTGGTGCACGTGGTGCGACTCGTGCCAGTTCCACATAATTCCGTGCATAATGTACTTGTGCGTGAACCAAGCAACCCCTTCCATTCCTAGAAAGGTTCCTAACCAAAGTAAAATTCCCATTAACATCATAACGCTATTTCAACCAAAATTACGGCGAATTGTTTTAAAATCCACCCTCGACCTTTGGCCTAAATCAATTATCTTTGTAGGCTTAGAGAACACATATGATAGATAAGAATTACGCCCCGCAGGAAATTGAACAAAAATGGTATGCCTACTGGTTAGAAAACAAGCTTTTCGCTTCAAAACCTAATCCGAATAAAGAGGCGTACACTATCGTCATTCCTCCTCCTAACGTCACTGGGGTGCTTCATATGGGCCATATGTTGAACAATACGATTCAAGATGTCTTGATTCGCAAGGCTCGTATGGAAGGCAAAGAGGCGTGTTGGGTACCGGGAACGGACCACGCATCAATTGCTACAGAGGCGAAAGTAGTAGCCATGTTGAAGGAAAAAGGCATCTCTAAGGCCGATATTACTCGCGAGGAATTCTTGAAATATGCTTTCGAATGGAAGGACAAATACGGCGGAATCATCCTCGATCAATTGAAAAAATTAGGGGCTTCTTGTGATTGGGATCGTACCCGTTTCACGATGGAACCCTCATTATACCAAGCGGTTATTGACACATTTGTGCGTTTATACAACAAAGGTTTGATCTACCGCGGTGTGCGTATGGTAAACTGGGATCCACAAGGAAAAACAGCCGTATCAGACGAAGAAGTAATTTACAAGGATGTTCAGGCCAAATTATTCCACATCCAATATCCCCTCGTAGATGGCAGCGGATCGGTAACAATCGCCACAACACGTCCTGAGACCATCATGGCGGATGCTGCGATTTGTGTGAATCCAGCGGATGAGCGCTATGTACATTTACATGGCAAGAAAGTACGTATCCCCTTAGTAGATCGCGAAATCAGCATTATTCCGGATGAATACGTGACCTTGGATTTTGGAACGGGTTGCTTGAAAGTAACTCCGGCCCACGATTTGAATGACTACGAATTAGGTTTAAAACATAAATTACCGGTCATCGACATCTTAAATGATGACGGAACCTTGAACGAGAAAGCCATCCTATTTGTAGGGGTTGACCGTTTCGAAGCGCGCAAACGCATCGTGAAGCAATTAACGGAGGAAGGCTATTTGACCAAAACGGACGAATACAAATCGACCGTGGGAACTTCAGAGAGAACGGGTGCGGTGATCGAGCCTAAACTGTCCTTGCAGTGGTTTATGAAGATGGAGGAGACGGCGAAGCCTGCTTTAGACAATGTCATGAACGATACCATTCAATTGCATCCGGCGAAATTCAAAAATACCTACCGTTCTTGGATGGAAAATGTACGCGATTGGTGTATTTCCCGTCAATTGTGGTGGGGTCAACAAATCCCGGCGTTCTATTTAGAAGATGGCACGGTGATTGTAGCGAAAGATAAAAAAGAAGCCTTGCGCATCGCAAGAGATAAATACCAATTGTATGCCTTAGTGGAAGATGATTTGACACAGGATCCGGATGTATTGGATACTTGGTTCTCGTCTTGGCTGTGGCCTATCTCGGTTTTTGACGGTATCGAAAACCCAGATAATGAAGAAATTAACTACTATTATCCTACGAATGACTTAGTGACTGGACCAGATATTTTATTCTTCTGGGTTGCCCGTATGATCATGGCGGGTTACGAATGGAGAGATGAATTACCATTCAAGAATGTCTATTTAACTGGTATTGTGCGCGATAAGCAAGGTCGTAAGATGTCCAAATCATTAGGCAACTCGCCTGATCCTTTGGAACTGATCGAGCGTTTCGGCGCGGATGGCGTTCGTTCTGGCTTATTGTTCTCCGCTCCGGCTGGGAATGACTTATTGTTTGATGACAAATTGTGTGAACAAGGACGTAACTTCTCGAATAAAATTTGGAATGCGTTCCGACTTTTACGCGGTTTAGAAGTGGTTCCAGGTACCTCTTTACCAGAACACGTATTAGCAACGTCTTGGTTTGAATCAAAATTAAACCAGACCATCATCGACGTTCAAGATCACTTCAGCAAATTCCGTATTTCCGATGCTCTTTTAAGCATATATGAGTTAGTTTGGGATGATTTCTGTGGTAAGTATTTAGAGATCATTAAACCAGCCTACCAAAGCCCAATACATGCAGACACGCTACAAGCTGCGCTAAGTTTATTCGATTCGTTAATGCGTTTAATGCATCCGTACATGCCGTTTATAACGGAAGAGATTTGGCAGGTGATCGATGAACGTAAGGCGGGAGAGTCCATCTGCAAAGCTGAATTCCCGCTAGCTGGCCCTGTTAATGCGGCGTTAGTCGCTCAATTCGATGTGGTTTTCGAAGTGGTAACAAAAATACGTGAGATCCGTAATTCGAAGCAATTGTCACCTAAATTGGCTTTGGCTTTACATATTAAGGCAGAAAACAAAGCCGCCTATGCTCCGCTAGAGGCGATTATGATTAAATTAGCTAATTTAGAATCCATCACCTTTGTTGCAGATGCCGTAGCAGATGCCCAAACCTTTGTCGTAAAAGCGGATCAGTTCTTTGTTCCTTTAGCGAACGACGAAGATCCAGCAGTCGTGAAGGCAGAATCAGAGAAAGAATTGGCCTACCTGTTGGGTTTCAAAAAATCAGTCGAAGCTAAATTAGCCAACGAGAAATTCGTAGCGAATGCAAAAGCAGATTTAGTGGAGCGTGAAAGACAAAAATTAGCGGATGCAGAAACTAAGATTCAGTCCTTGCAAGAATTGTTAACCCGTTTAGGATAATGAAATTTCTTTACGCGATTTTCTTCGGTTTGCTTTTATGGTCTTGTTCTTCAAAAAAAGAAGCGCCTGCTATTCATTGGGATTTTCAGCGAGTGGAACGCGAAATGGCCTCAGCAAAATCGGATGCGGAAATGAGCACTTTATTGAGTAAACACCCGGAAATAAGCATCGGTTATTTTAGTGCTAGTCCTGAAAAGATGCCCTATTTAGCGCAGGACCTATTTCGACTCTATACAAACCCGGATTTGCGTAAATTTTATGACCAAAGCCAGGAGGCGGCATTTTTTGGAGGAGATGAGCTAGAAAAAGAATTAAAAGTAGCTTTCACAAAAATTCAAACAGAATTTCCTGGTGTAAAAACACCAAAAATCAGAACCGTTTTTTCTGGTTTTGGCGGCGTAGGTGGTGGCGAATTTACGGCTCAAAATCTAGTCGTATCCGACTCATTAATCATTATAGGTCTTGACTTCTTTATGGGATCTAAAGGTTTGTATAAAGCACCCAATGTATATGATTACCAAATGCGCCGCTTGGAACCCAAAGCCTTAGTAGCCCAAGTGATTCTACAATATTCTGCCTTTTTGATTAAACAAACAGAGAATGATGCGAGTTTATTAAGCGATATGATTTGGTATGGCAAAGGCTATGTTTTTACGAAAACGATTTTACCCGCTGTACCTGATAGTCTCATTTTTGGTTATACGCAGCAGGAAATTGCGGAAACGAACGCCTTTCAAAAAGAAGTCTGGGAACATTTTATCGACCGAAAATTGTTATTCAGTACCGACAAGACAATCAAGGCAAAATACCTTGATGATCGACCTAAAACTACTGAAATCGGTCCAGCCTGCCCAGGCAGCATCGGTCGCTGGTTAGGCTGGAGAATTGTAGATTCCTATTGGAAACAAAAGCCCAAATTGAGTTTGGCAAAAATAGTGACCGAGCCAGAAGCGAATCGATTATTCCTCGATTCAGGCTACCGCGGCGAAGCAGATAAAAAATAAGATGGCAAAAAAACAACACGGTGATATAGGCGGAGGAGTAGATCCAAAAGATGCCGTTAAAGTCAGCAAACAAGGTCTTTCTAAGGCCATCAAGATTTTCCAATTCGTCATTCCCTACAAATGGACCTTCATCGTAGGGATGGTTTTCTTGTTATTATCTAACCTAACAACCCTCAGCTTTCCCCTCTTAATCGGGGAAATGACCAAGGTGATTGAAGGAAAATCGGAGTATAAAATCAACGAAGTAACCCTATTTTTCTTCGCAGTTTTAATAGTTCAAGCCATCCTTTCCTTCTTCCGCATCTATACGTTCGCGCAAGTCTCAGAGAAAGCGATGCGCGATGTTCGCCAGACCTTATACGCTAAAATTATCACCCTTCCTATATTTCACTTTGAGAAAAGACGCGTAGGTGAATTGATGAGCCGTATCACATCCGATATCACGCAATTACAGGATGTGTTATCTATTACCTTAGCAGAGTTTTTTCGTCAGGTTTTTACCCTCGTGGGTGGCGTTGCCCTTATTACCTACATCTCCTGGAAGCTGACTTTATTCATGTTAGCTACTTTCCCGGTACTGGTGATTTCAGCCATCGTTTTCGGTAAATTCATTCGGAAGATCTCCAAAAAAGCACAGGACGAATTAGCCAATACGAACATCATTGTAGAGGAAACATTAACATCTATTCAGGCTGTAAAAGCTTTTACGAATGAAAAATACGAGGTAGATCGTTATACTACATCTTTGAATAAGGTGTTAGGCGAGGCATTGAAAGCAGCCACCCTGCGTGGCGGATTTGTTAGTTTCGTGATCTTTGCTTTGTTTGGGGGAATCGTGGGAGTCGTTTGGTACGGTGCCGCTTTAGTGGCCCAAGGTGACTTAATTTTAGCGGATCTCTTAACCTTCATCTTCTACACCGCTTTCATCGGAGGTTCCGTGGGTGGTTTAGGTGATATTTATGCTCAACTGCAGAAGACGATTGGTGCGTCTGATCGAATCCTGGAAATCTTAGGGGATCCATCCGAAATTGATTTAACGCGTGATTCCTCCGCATCTACGGTTTCATTTGGTCAAATCAAGGTACAAGACCTCGAGTTCTCCTACCCTTCCCGTCCATCCGTTCAAATCATTAAAGGCATCAACTTTACGATAGAACCCGGACAAAAGGTAGCTATTGTAGGTACTTCAGGAACGGGTAAATCAACCCTAGCGCAACTATTTATGCGTTTTTACGAGCCCAATGCAGGCTCTATCTCACTAGGGGATCGCTCCATCTCAGACATAGACATTACCGAATGGCGTAAAATGGTGGCTCTAGTCCCTCAAGAAGTATTACTTTTCGGAGGAACCATCCGCGAAAACATTGCCTATGGCAAACCAGGAGCAACACAAGAAGAAATTGAATCTGCTGCTGAATTAGCCTACGCCAAAGAATTCGTAGAATCATTCCCAGAGAAATGGGACACCATGGTAGGCGAACGCGGCGTGAAATTATCAGGTGGCCAAAGACAGCGCATCGCCATCGCCCGCGCCATCCTCAAAAACCCTAAGTTCTTATTACTAGACGAAGCCACAAGCGCACTTGATTCAGAATCTGAAAAATGGGTACAATCCGCTCTAGAGGAACTGATGAAAAACCGGACGAGTTTAATCATCGCACACCGTTTATCCACCATTCGTTCAGCTGATTTAATCCTCGTGATGGAGGAAGGTAAGATCGTAGAATCTGGTTCTCACGAAGTATTGATGAAGAAAAAATCAGGGATTTACCAAAATATGGTCAAATTGCAAACCGAACATTTAGGCTAAATGAGCTCTTCCTATTCACTTTCGGATTTTAACCTTCGATCAACCCCCTGCAGAGTTGATGTATTAGCTACCTTTCAAGCCGTAGATTTTGCACTAAGCCAAGGGGACATCGAACAAAAACTAAGCGATCAATACGATCGTGTAACTGTATACCGCACCTTAAAAACCTTTTTAACGCAAGGTCTACTCCATAAAGTTTTAGACGACAATGGCGGCGTAAAATACGCTCTATGTAAAGAACTCTGCCACCAAGGAGATCATCATCACCAACACGACCACGTACATTTCAAGTGCAATCAATGTGGCCAAACAACCTGCCTAGAAACAGTTCATATTCCCAGCATTCAATTGCCTACAGGCTTCACGAAGCAAGAGAGTAATTTGTTGATTCAGGGGACATGCTCAATGTGTAGAGTATAGATAATAGAGTAGAGAGAGGAGATAATAGATAGGAGAGAAGATAGAAGAGATGGTCAATGGTAAGTGGGGAATGTAGTAATCAGTAGACAGTAATCAGTAGACAGTAGTCCGGAGGGAGGGAGTCCGAAGGCCATATTTGATGAATGAATAAAAAACGAGGCGGCAGCCTCTTTTTTATGCCGTATCTCTACTCTATTCTCTATACTCTCTAATCTATTTCCTGACTACTGGCTACTGATTACTGGATACTGTCAACTGCCCACTGTTATGCAAAAAAAAAGACCCACACTTACGTGCAGGTCTTTTATAATAACTTGGAGCTTACTTACTTTCCCGGGTTTGATCCCAGTATCATCAGCGGTGCGGGGCTTA
>JBILCC010000149.1:0-3973 GCA_044353355.1 Aquirufa sp. | reverse complement strand
TAATCGGGTAGCAGCGAAAGAGGGAGAGATATTATTACAGATGGATGAGCAACTTTCGAAGCAAGTGATTGGTCAACCAGATGCGATTAAAAAATTAGTTAAAGCTATTCAGCGTACGCGTGTAGGCTTAAAAGATCCGAAGAAACCGATTGGTTCATTTATTTTTCTAGGCCCTACAGGAGTAGGAAAGACGGAGATGGCTAAGGTATTAGCTACCTATTTATTTGATAAAGAAGATGCTTTAGTGCGTATTGATATGAGTGAATACATGGAGAAATTCAGTGTATCTCGCTTAGTAGGAGCTCCTCCGGGCTACGTAGGTTATGAAGAAGGCGGTCAGTTGACGGAGAAAATTCGCCGTAAGCCCTATGCTGTTGTTTTATTAGATGAAATTGAAAAGGCTCACCCAGATGTCTTTAACCTGCTATTGCAAGTATTAGATGATGGTATCTTGACAGATGGCTTGGGTCGTCGTGTTGATTTTAGAAATACGATTATCATTATGACGTCTAATATAGGCGCGCGTGATTTGAAAGACTTCGGGTCAGGAATCGGTTTCTCTACAAAATCTAAGGTGGATAACTTGGATGAGTATGCTAAGACGACCATTCAAAATGCGCTTAAGAAAGCTTTTGCTCCTGAGTTTATTAATCGTCTAGATGATATCATCGTATTTAACTCGTTAGAGCGTCCTGCCATCCACCAAATCATTGATTTGATGTTAACGAAGTTGAAAACGCGTTTAGCGAACCTTGGTTTCGAAGTGGAATTAACGGAGAAGGCGAAAGATTTTATGGCGGATAAAGGCTATGATCCACAATATGGTGCAAGACCATTAAATCGCGCGATTCAGAAATACTTAGAGGATGCATTAGCAGAAGAGATTTTAAAAGGAGCTTTAGCAGAAGGAGAATATATTTTGGCTGATTTTGAAGAGGGTGCTGAATCCTTGACTTTGGTCAGAAAAACAAGAAAAGAATTAACCAAACAAAAAAAATAATATGTCTTTAGTACAAAACAAGGTCGTTTTAGTGACGGGCGCCTCTCGTGGTATCGGTCGGGCTATTGCGACAACCTTTGCCAAAGCAGGGGCTAATGTGGCTTTTACGTATTTATCCTCTGTAGAGAAGGGGCAAGCATTAGAACAAGAACTGGCTGCTTTTGCCATTACAGCCAAGGGATATCGTTCAGATGCGTCTTCTTATATTGAATCTGAAAAATTAGTAGAAGATGTATTAGCTGACTTTGGAACGATTGACATATTAATTAATAATGCAGGAATTACGCGTGATGGATTATTAATGCGTATGTCAGAGGAGCAATGGGATGAGGTAATCCGTGTTAACTTAAAGTCGATTTTTAATTTGACAAAAGCGGTGACTAAGCCGATGATGAAAGCTAGATCGGGTTCTATTATCAATATGACTTCGATTGTTGGGATCAAAGGTAATGCGGGTCAATCAAATTACGCAGCTTCAAAAGCGGGAATCATTGGATTTACTAAGTCCGTGGCCCTTGAATTAGGTTCCCGTAATATTCGTTGCAATGCCATTGCTCCTGGATTTATTGAGACAGAGATGACTGAAGAATTAAATGAGGCGGCGATTGAAGAGTGGACAAAAGCAATCCCTATGAAAAGGGGAGGACAGGCTACGGAAGTAGCTGATGTTTGTTTATTCTTAGGTTCGGATATGTCTTCTTACGTTACAGGACAAGTTATTTCCGTAAATGGAGGTTTATTAACCTAGTTTATAGTTTAAATATAATTAGGCCTCAGTCTTTACGTTAAAGATTGAGGTCTCTTTTTTTATGAGGATTTATCTATTTTTTTTTCTGGTATTCTTAAGCTCTTGTGCTAAGAAGGTTCTTCCTACACAGATTACTGAAAAGTCAGTCTATGTCGATCGGTTTCCTGCTATTAAACCAGGTTTAACAACGATTGATTTTTCCCTTTCTTATGATAGTTTATTGGCGTTTAGTCAATTGAAAGCAGGTTCTGTACTTTATCAAAATTCGGCTGCTTCTTCAGCCATTGATTTTCCTTTAGATGTGCGGTTATTAGCACCTATTCAATTACAAGCTCTTCAAAAGGACCATATTAACCTATCCTTACCCGTTCGAATGTCTGCGAAACCAGAGTTAGCGGGTATATCTGCGGGCTTAGTCACAGGTGATTTAGCGATGAAAGTTCAGCTGAAGTGGAATTTAGCAAATTTAAGTTCTTTGCAGGTGAAGGAAGTAGCTTATGGCTATGAATGGATTCAAAAACCTTCAGTTAAGGTGATGGGATTTCCGGTGAACGTATCTGGTTTAGTAGATCAGGTATTGAATCAAAAGAAAGCATTGATTTTAGCTCAAATGCAGGAACAATTGAACGCTTCGATTAAAAATATAGCTACTAAACCTTTTTCATTACAATCCTTTATTAGGGATTCGCCAGCTGGTTATCGGTTTGAACCGGCCGTTAGCTCCGCTTTGGATTTGCGTGATTTATCTTTTGAGCAAACTGGGATTAAGGGGCAGTTGAGGTATTTAGGAGGATTTAAAGTTATTTCGGGTCAAAATAATCAGAAACCAGCTTTCATTCCTGTAAAAGATTTACCAGGCTCTCCTAAACCAATACTTCCTTTTCAATTTCAAATGACTGGACCTGAATTGATTGATCAGATCAAATTGTCTAATCCCTCTTTAAAAGGTGTAGGATCGTTTACCTTTCAAAAAAAGGGTTTAGGATTTCAATTAGTTCAATTTAAAGGCAAGTCCTCTAAGTTAGAGGTAGATTTTGATTTTGTAATCTATCCAGATAATACGATGGGGATTCAATTAAAAGATACACGTCTTCAGGGCTTATCCTTTCCAGCTTCCCTTTTTAAGCGTAAGATTCAACGTAAATTACAGGTACAAGCGTTAGCTTTTCGATTTAAACCGTCTCAGATTCTATCTCAGCTTCCCAGTTCAATTACATTGGCTAAGAATGGCCGCGTCCGTTTTCAGAAAATCTTTTTTGACAGTAGTTCAGTGTTGATTGAAGGAGCTTTTGAGGGGAATTGGTCTTTGGCCAAATAAAATCCTACCTTTGCATTAGAGAAAATAGACTATCCTATCGCTTTTTAAAGAGGAAAGTCCGAACAACATAGAGCGGCGTGCTTCCTAACAGGAAGGGGGATTTTCGGATTCAACAGCAAGTGCCACAGAAAATTACCGCCTTCGGGTAAGGGTGAAAAGGTGGGGTAAGAGCCCACCGCTGGTTTGGTGACAAAACAGGCTTAGGTAAACCTCACGCGTTGCAAGATCAAATAGGCTAGCTGCCGCAAGGCAAAAGGGTGGCTCGTCCGATGCTAGTGGGTAGATTGCTACAGGTAAACAGTGATGTTTATCGAAGATAAATGATAGGACAGTGGGTAACCATTGACAGAATTCGGCTTATCGGTTTATTTTCTCTATTTCTTTGTTTGAAATGAATGCAAAATAGTTTAATTTTGCAGACTATTTATAAACCCGGGGGACGAGATCCCTCACAAACCCATATCTAATGGCTGTTAAAATCAGATTAGCGCGTCGCGGACGCAAAAAGTTAGCAATGTTCGATGTAGTAGTTGCGGATGCTCGTGCACCACGTGACGGACGTTTTGTAGAAAAAATCGGAACATACAACCCTAACACCAACCCAGCAACTGTCGTTTTAAACGAGAAACAAGCAATCCAATGGGTATTGAACGGTGCTCAGCCAACTGACACGGTTCGTGCAATCCTTTCTTACAAAGGAATTATGTATGCGAAACACTTACAAGTAGGTGTGAATAAAGGTGCAATCACGCAAGAACAAGCAGATGCAAAGTTCGAAGCTTGGAAAGCAGAAAAAGAAGTGAAGATTCAAACGAAAGCAAGTACGTTACAACAGTCTAAAGCGAAGTCTAAAGCGGCTCGTTTAGAAGCTGAAGCTAAAGTATCAAGCAATCGTGCTGATAATATT
>JBILCC010000042.1:0-12862 GCA_044353355.1 Aquirufa sp. | reverse complement strand
TTTTCAACTAAAAAATGCGTTGTCTGCTGTAATGCCGCTAAGATTTGTGGAGGTAGGACTTCGGATGAAGTGTTTTCAGCAATCGGACAGGGGATGAGAAATATTTTCATAAAAACGGTTGAAGTGCCTGCAGAAATAGCTCAGGCTGGTCTGCTTGCACCCAATGGCTCGCACCTGGAATCTCTAAAACTTCAAAATTAGGAAAAATTTCTGCAATGTATCGTTCGTCTTCCGGTTGAATATAAGGCGAATCGGCTCCTTTAATGAATAACGTTTCGGTATTCGAGGCAGCAGGAACCATTAATTCGTGCCCCACGACATCGATATTTTTTGTGATTACTTTCAGATTAATTCGCCACGCAAATTGCTGCTCCGCGTTTCGGTAAAGGTTCTTTAAAAGGAATTGACGCACGCCTTCCTTCTCTTCAAAGCGCTTTAAATGATCATTCGCAGCTTGGCGACTCTCAAGTGAAGTTAAATCAAGGCTGTTTAATCCTTCCAAAATTTGGGTATGGTGCACCGGATAGAATTTAGGAGCGATATCCACAATGATGATTCGGCTAGCCATTCCTGGATGCAAAAGGTCGAATTGCATGACAACCTTGCCTCCCATACTGTGACCGATTAAAATGGGGTTTTCTAATTGATGCTCCTGAATAAATTCCAATAAATCCTGGGCCATCACCTCGTAATTGAATTCATCTCCCCAGGGTGATTGTCCGTGGTTTCTTTGGTCCACTAAAAACACGCGGTGATTTTCAGAGATCGCTTTTCCAAACCCCAACCAATTATCTGAGGTCCCAAAAATGCCGTGTAGAATAATAACCGGTGTGCCCGATTCTCCAATTGCGCGATAGAATAATTTCATCAGGCTAAATATATGGCTTTTTCTTTTCGTTCCGTTATTTCGCCAATCGGGCTTAATTCATGTCCATTTGCAAGCGCGAAAGCTTCAAATTCAGCTGTATGTTCCGCTTCTACAGCGATTAGTAATCCACCGGAAGTCTGTGGATCAGCCCCAATGTAGCGTTGTCGCTCAGAAATTTCTTCACTGATACGTTCGCCATAGCTGGCTAAATTGCGTGCTGTTCCACCTGGGAAGCACTTTTGGTCTAAATAATGATCTATATTAGGTAGTAATGGTAAGTTTTCGAACGCAATTTTAGCACTAAGTCCTGAACCATCCGCCATTTCCACTAAATGTCCGAACAAACCAAAACCCGTCACATCCGTTAGAGACTTAACATAAGCCAGAGGCCCTAGTTTTTCTCCAAAGCTGTTCAAGGTACTCATCTGCTTCACCGCGCGAGCCAAATCGGCAGGACTAACGATTCCTCGTTTTTGTCCTGTAGATAAAATGCCTACGCCTAGTGGCTTTGTTAAGTATAGCATACAGCCTTTTGTAGCTGTGTCATTCTGTTTCAAATTTTCTTTGCTTACTTTTCCAGTGACCGCAAGACCGAAAATTGGTTCAGGAGAATCAATGGAGTGGCCTCCTGCTAATGGAATTCCAGCTTCCGCACAGGCCGCTCGACCACCTTCAAGTACTTGTGCCGCAATTTCTGGAGCTAATTTATCAATCGGCCAGCCTAAGATCGCAATAGCCATCAATGGACTGCCGCCCATCGCATAGATATCAGAGATCGCATTTGTAGCCGCAATTTTCCCGAAATCAAAAGGATCATCCACTATTGGCATGAAGAAATCCGTCGTTGAAATTACGGCTTCGCCATTCTGCCAATCAAATACGGCAGCATCATCTCGGCTCTCATTACCTACTAGTAAAAGGGGATGAGAGGCCTTCGGCTTGTCTGATTTAAGGATTTGGTCCAAAATCTGAGGCGATATTTTACAACCGCAACCCGCGCCGTGGCTAAAAGAAGTTAATTTGATATTTTCTGACATCTTGTTTTTTACTTTGAAAGAAGTTTTAATTTATGTTTGTTCCGAAATTTATTACGGAGTACAAATTGGGAACAAATAAAATTAAAACTCTTTGTGATGCGCCATTCTGAACAAATCATCCTTACTCAGCGATTTAAAATAATCGTAGGTGATTTTCAAACCCTCCGCACGACTCACTTTAGGTACCCATCCAAGGATGCTGCGTGCTTTTGTGATATCAGGTTTACGTTGTTTGGGATCATCTGTAGGTAAGGGTAAGGAGATTAATTTCTGCGATGTACCCGTTAATTTGATGATCTCCTCGCCAAATTCTTTGATTGTGATCTCATCCGGATTTCCGATGTTCACTGGTTGAGCATAATCGCTCAATAGGAGTCGGTAAATGCCTTCGACTAAATCATCTACGTAGCAGAAAGAACGCGTCTGAGAACCATCTCCAAACATTGTTAAATCCTCTCCACGCAATGCTTGTCCAATAAAAGCTGGTAATACGCGACCATCATTTAGTCGCATACGTGGGCCGTAGGTATTAAAAATGCGAATAATACGAGTTTCTAAGCCATGGTACGTGTGGTAGGCCATGGTCATCGCTTCTTGGAAACGTTTAGCCTCATCATATACGCCACGAGGACCTACTGGATTTACATTTCCCCAATATTCTTCCGGTTGAGGATGTACATTAGGATCCCCATACACTTCAGAAGTGGATGCGATTAAAACTCGTGCATTTTTTACGCGTGCTAAACCAAGGCAATTATGTATCCCTAATGATCCCACTTTTAAGGTCTGAATCGGGATTTTTAAATAGTCAATAGGAGAGGCAGGCGATGCAAAATGCAAGATATAATCTAATTCGCCTGGTACGTGGATGAACTTTGATACATCGTGGTGATAGAATTCAAATTGCTTTAAATGGAACAAATGTTCGATGTTCTTTAAGTCACCTGTAATTAGGTTATCCATAGCGATCACGTGGTAACCCTCCTTGATAAAACGATCACATAAATGAGATCCTAGGAATCCAGCTCCGCCGGTGATTAAAATTCGTTTCATATTAGTGTATAGTTTGACGGCCGATGGAATAATAAGTGTAGCCTAATTCCTGCATTTGGCTTAATTCGTATAAATTTCTTCCGTCAAAAATGACTTTATTCCTTAATAAACTATCCATTCTTTCGAAGTCAGGCGTTCTAAATTGCGGCCACTCTGTAACAATTAGTAAGGCATCTGCACCTTCTAAAGCTTCATAAGGATTCTTAGTAAAGGTAATTTTATCTCCTATAAGATTTCGAACATGATTCATCGCCTCTGGATCATAGGCACTAACCGACGCACCTAATTCAAGTAATGCATCAATATTGTATAAAGAGGGAGCCTCTCTAATATCATCGGTATAAGGTTTAAATGCCAAACCCCACATCGCAATTTTCTTTCCTGCTAAATCACCTTTAAAATGTTTCGCTAGGTGCGGAATGAGTTTCGTTTTTTGATTCTCATTTACTTTCATGACTGAGTCTAAGATTTTAAACTCATAGTCGTTTTCTGCCGAAGTTTTTGCCAACGCTTGCACATCTTTCGGGAAGCAACTTCCTCCGTATCCGATACCCGCAAACAAAAAGCGTTTCCCGATTCGAGAATCCGTTCCGATGCCTTTTCGTACCTCATCTACGTTCGCTCCTACGAGTTCGCAAAGATTAGCGATCTCATTCATGAAGGTGATTTTAGTAGCTAAAAACGCATTAGCTGCATATTTTGTTAATTCTGCCGAACGCTCATCCATAAAGATAATCGGATTACCTTGGCGAACTAATGGCGCATATAAGCGTGACATCAAGTCTTTTGCTCGTTCTGATTGCGTACCTATAACGACACGATCAGGTTTCATAAAATCTTCCACCGCTACGCCTTCACGTAAGAATTCTGGATTTGAAACGACATCGAAATCAACTTTCGCGTGCTTGGCGATTGCTGCATGTACTTTTTCGGAAGTGCCCACAGGAACCGTACTTTTATCAATGATAACCACGTATTCCGATAGGAGTGGACCTAAATCATTTGCCACCTGTAAAATGTATTTTAAATCGGCTGATCCATCCGCACCTGGAGGCGTAGGCAATGCTAGGAAAATGACCTTTGCTCCTTCAATACCTTCTTGTAAAGAATTGGTAAAATCAAGACGACCTTCTTCCGTATTTCTTTTGAATAAATCTTCTAAACCAGGCTCATAGATAGGGATAATACCCGCCTGCATTTGTTTTATTTTCTCTTCGTTGATATCTACGCACGTAACGTGGTTTCCTGTTTCAGCGAAACAAGTACCAGTCACTAAACCTACATATCCGGTTCCTACAACGGCTATTTTCATATTTTTACTGAATTACTTTACCAATACTTCCTGAGGGTTCACTTATTTTTAACCAATTCGCTAACGTACTAGCAATATCACTGATGTTTGTTCTTTGGTTTATTTCTTTTGGTTTTACATTCCACCCGAAAAACAACAAGGGAACGTGGGTATCATACGCATATAAAGTGCTGTGTGTGGTTCCTGTTTTGTAACCAGAAAACCACTGTGGTTTTAATAAGTACATAAAATCACCGCTTCTCGCTTGATTATAGCCATTAGAGATCATTTCGCGGTATAGGGCAGGTAAAGGGCTATTCAAAGCATTTCTCATGTCTACTAATTCCGCAAAACCCGCTTGATTTTTGAATGATTTCTCCAAAACCTTTCCCACAGCCTCTTTCGAAATATGTAATCTTTCTAGGTTTGAATGGTTCAGATAAATTTGGTAATTATCATTTCCTACAAATAGATCAACCTCCCCAAATTCTTTTTTTAGCGCTATTTTTGCCTCATTTATTGCCTTCACATTGTCAAAAACTCCACCAGGTAATCGTTTGCTCTGTAGGTAATAAGGAATTTCAGCTACAGCATGATCAGCTGTTAGAAATACGAGGTATTGATTCTTTCCTAATTTGGCATCTAAATGCGTTAAAATATCGGCAATGTCTTGATCTAAACGCAAATAGGTATCTTCTAATTCGATGGATTGAGGACCGAATGAGTGTCCCACATAATCAGTGGAGGAGAAGCTTATCGCTAAGAAATCAGTAGTTCCGTTCTTTCCTAAATTTTCCTCTTCAATCGCTTTTAGGGCGAAATCTTTAGTTATCGTATTGCCAAAAGGAGTCGTACGTATAACTTCTAGCGCATTTGCTCCCTTTAATTCATGAGGGAAAGTGGGTGATTTTTCTCCGCTTAACTTACTTTCAAATGGACTGTTGTCTTCAGCTGAACGGGTATAAGTTGTCATGGGGTAAAGCGTATTCCAGCCTTTACTCATGTATTTCTGTGGTCTTCCTTCTGAATTAAATTTCTGAACCCAAGTAGGCAATTCTTTCATGTAAAAAGAGGAGCTAATCCAATACCCATCAGCGGAATCATACCAATAAGCTGCATCTGCGGTATGACCACCTGGTAATATGGATCCACGGTCTTTTAAGGCGATGGCGATCGTTTTAGACTTATAATTCTGAGCCATTTTTAATTGATCCGTGATCGTGGAGGTGAACATGTTTTTAGGAGACATGATTCCTGCTTTGCTTTTACTTCCCACTGTTTGTACGGTAGTGTCATCAACACAATACATTTTTTTACCATTAACAACTTCAATCCAATCATTACCTACAATACCGTGAACCGCTGGAACAGTCCCTGTGTACACACTAGCATGTCCTGCGGCTGTCACTGTAGGGGCATAATTATAGTGGTTGTCTTTGCAATTGATCCCTTCAATCATTAAGCGTTTGAAGCCTTTATCTGAATATCGATCATAGAATTTATTCAGGTATTCATAACGCATTTGGTCTACGACGATTCCTACAACAAGAGCGGGTTTTTTCTGTGCCAAAACGGGTAAAGAAAGTAACCCTAGGAAAATAATCACTATTTTTTTCATAGATAAGGGGGGAATTCGTTGATATTTTTTGTTGAATGATGTAGTATAATGTTTTGCAGACCATTGGTAATGACAAGGTATTCTGCTTTTTGAGTTTTCTGGTATTGACTAATTTGTTGCAATGTCGTTAAGTTGATGTCCACATGCGGTGCCTTACACTCAATAAGCATAAAAACCTCACCGGTTGACTTATAAATCCGGATATCCGTTCGTCTATTTAATTTATCTACTTTCATTCCACCTTCAATTTGGAATAAAGAGGCAGGGTATTTTAGGTCATTAACTAAAAATTGTAAACAATGTTGCCTCACCCATTCTTCAGGAGTAAGTAATCGATATTTCTTGGAGATCTCTTCGAAAATATACAGTTTTCCTTCGTTTTTCTTTACTTTGTAAGAATAGGCAGGGAAGACTAAGTTAATTTCCGGTGAGCTTATCATCAATTCATCGATATAACCTCTAAATTAATCTTTTTGCTTAATTAATTCATCACATCAAAGCGTATAATATGAAAACGAAAGAGGAAATTGTTCAAAATTGGTTGCCCCGCTATACGGGAACGAATTCGGAAGATTTTGGACAATATATTTTATTGACCAATTTCAAGAATTATGTGGATATGTTTGCGGAAAAATTTGGAGTTGATATTAAAGGCCTAGATCGCCCGATGCAGACGGCTACAGCACATAATATTACCATCATCAATTTTGGGATGGGATCTCCTATGGCTGCTACGGTGATGGATATTTTATCGGCCATTAGTCCTAAGGCCGTCTTGTTTTTAGGTAAATGCGGCGGCTTAAAGAAGAATCTATCATTAGGTGATTTAATTCTTCCGATTGCTGCGGTAAGAGGAGAGGGGACATCGGATGAATATATGCCTAAAGAAGTACCCGCTCTACCTTCCTTCCGATTGCAGCGTGCCGTTTCTTCTATGATCAAAAAACATGAATTAGATTATTGGACAGGATTAGTTTATACAACAAATCGCCGTGTTTGGGAACATGATGAGGTATTTAAGGCTTATTTGTCAGACATTCGAGCGATGGGTATTGATATGGAAACGGCCACGATTTTCACGGTCGGTTTTAAGAATAAAATTCCGCATGGAGCTCTCTTGTTAGTATCCGATAACCCGATGACTCCAGATGGAGTTAAAACGGATGCAAGTGATAAAAAGGTAACGGCTAACTTTGTTGATAAACACCTTCAAATTGGTATCGATTCCCTTGAGGAATTAGCGAATTCAGGAGAGTCAGTCAAACATTTACGATTTGATTAATAAAAAAGGCCTTCTAATTCGAGGGCCTTTTTTATTAATTGCAATAATCGCGGATCACATTATAAGCTCCTGCGTATCCCAGCTCACCAGCTTTACTTAAATCTAAGCAGCCTGACGTGTCATTTAAGGCAAGTTTAATGATTCCACGAATGAAATAGGCTTCGGCAAATTTATTATTCAATTCGATGGCATTGTTGCAATCTTGAATGGCATTGCGTTGATCTCCTAGACTTGATTTAGCAACTCCGCGTTGGAAATAAGCATCTGCATAGGTGGGCAGGAATGAAATGGCACGGTTGTAATCTTCAATTGCACTTTTCGAGTCGCCGGATTTCGCTTTAGCTAAACCTCTATGGAAAAATACCTCCGCTCTGCCAGCACTCATATCGCTCATTTTGGTGCGATCTACTAAGCCATTTCGGATTTCATCAAGTTGAATTTTACCTAGTTTGGCGGTATATAGAATTTTAGCGTTTTCATTATTACCAAATTCAATTGCTCTCGTAAAATCCTCCATGGCGGCGCGCTGGTCACCTAATTTTGACTTTACAAAACCTCTTCCATACATCGCTTCAGTTTTTTCAGGATCTAATTCTAGGGCTTTATTGAAATCTTCTAAGGCTCCTTTCTCCCCATTTTCACCTCTGTAATTCTCTAACTGCACTTTGCAGAGGCCTGAATAATACCATTCATCTGCTTTCTCTGGACTTAATTTTAATACTTCGGTAAAATCGGCTAAGGCCCCTTTAAAATCTGCCAATTTCATCTTTGCAAAAGCACGTCCAGAAAGGTAATTTGTGCGTTTAGGAGTGATTTCAATCGCTTTATTATAGTCTTCAATACTACCTATATAGTCACCTAATTTTGATTTGCTATCCGCTCTTACGGCTAAGGTTGGAGCGTAATCGGGTAATAATTCGAGTGATTTATTGAAATCGGTGATGGCACCTCTGTAATTTTCTAATTTGTTTTTAGAAATACCTCTGCTCAAATACGCTGTACCCTCCAATGGATTTAATCGTATAGCTTCGTTATAATCCTGAATTGCAAGTGGGTGGTTATCTTGTTTGCTGTAGCTTTGGCCTCGGGCAATAAAGGCCTCAAAGTAGTTAGGTTTTAATTCTAGTGCTTTGTTGAAGTCCAAAATAGCTCCTTGGAAATCCTTCAAATTGTATTTTGCAAAACCTCGGTTATAAAAAGCAATGGAGTTTGGATTAGCTGCAGTTTTCTCAATTTCTAAACTAAAATTGCGCAAGGCATCCGCGTAATTGCCGGATTTATTTTGGTTCAAACCAATCTCTAAATAATTGATCTCCGTTGTTTGTGCTGATAACGAGAAAAGGCAAGCCAATAAGGCGAAGGCCAAAATGCCCACTTTGAATTTCATATAAACTTATTTTTTGTAAAAATAAGCGAAATTACTGGCTTGTTAAAATTTGAATCACCCCAAAAATAAGGATCAAAAACACCGTTCTCAAAGCTGTCTTTTTTAAATAAGGATCTATTTGTTCGGAGCTCATCTCTGAGTGTAGTTCGCGGAAAAGTTGAATAATGGGATAAATACCCACTATAAGTAATTGTTGATTTATGCCTATTTTCATGCCGGCTGCAAATGGATAGGCATAAAAACAGGCAATGGCGAAAAAATAGAGGGCTTTTTGGTAATAAAATCCTAAAGTTTTGCCTATTCTCACAGGAATCGAGTTTTTGCCTGTTTTAATATCATTGTCGATATCTCGTAAATTATTCAAATTCAAAACAGCTACTGATAAGAATCCGCAACCTGAGGCAGGCAAGAAAATGGCTAAATCCAAGCTGTACGTCTGTAAATAATACGTTCCTACCGTTCCGATTAGGCCAAAAAATAGGAATACCGAAACGTCCCCTAAACCCATATAGCCGTAAGGTCTTTTACCCACCGTATAGGCAATGGCTGCCGCAATGGCAGCGACTCCTAAAGCTAAAAAGGTGCCCCATACTTCGATGGTTGCACTCTTAAGTCCAAAAAATAATAAGGAGATACCTGAAACAAAAGAAAGAACTGCTGTCCACTTAACAGCAGTTCTCATCTCTTGTTGACTAATTTTTCCGGTTTGAACGGCTCTTAAGGCCACTTTACGGTCTTCATTATCCACTCCATTGGAGAAGTCGCCTAAGTCATTCGCAAAGTTGGAAAGTATTTGTAATAAAAGAGTGGTTAAGGTGGCAAGTATCGCAACGATTATATCAAATTTTCCTGTGGCGTATGCCAAGAAATTACCTAATAAAATACTGCCGACCGCCAACGGTAAGGTTCTTGGCCTTGCCGCATCCACCCATCTATTCATATTATTTTCCTATGGCTGCTAAAAATTCTGGACTGCTTGGTTTGATGCCTGAAGCAAAGAAGTTTTGCAATTCGCCTTTCTCGTTGATGACATACTTACAGAAGTTCCAGCTTGGTTCTTTCTCGTTCCAACCATTTTTCGACTTGTCTGAAAGCCATTGATAAAGATCACATTTTCCGGATCCTTTCACTACGACTTTTTCCATCATTTGGAAGGAAACACCATAGTTTAAGGTACAGAAAGAAGCGATATCTGCGTTTGAGCCTGGTTCTTGTCCACCAAATTCATTGGCTGGGAAACCTAAAATAACAATGTCTTTGTTTTCCTTGTGGAATTTCTCCCAGTCTGCGTATTGTGGCGTATATCCGCATTTAGAGGCGGTATTTAATACAATAATTTTCTTTCCTTTGAATTGAGAGAAGTCAATCTCTTTTCCATCAATTCCTTTCATTTTGAAGGAATGGAAGTTAGTAGCTGCTGCTGAGATTTCCATTTTTTCTGGTCTATTTAAGACTGTTTTTTGTGTGAAAGGTAGGGCTAAAGCGGTTAATAACGATCCGATTTTCATAAAACTTGCGATCATAATGATGATTATTAAAAGGGTGAGGTAAAGGTATTTACGTTTCAAATTACATTCGATTAGGTGAAACTATACCTAATAACGAGGTGGCATGCTGAATTGTTTTACCTGTCAGTCCAGCTAAGGTAAGTCGAATGTTTCTTTTTACCTCATTTTCCTCTGATAGAATAGTTTGTTCGTTGTAAAATTTATTAAAGGTCTTCGCTAAATCATAGGCATAATTGGCGATCACAGAAGGCGCAAAATTAGCCGCAGCTTGCGCAATAGTCGCTTTGTATTCGCCTAATAAATAGATTAATTCTTTTTCCGATTCAGCTAATTCCGATTTAGTTGAAACAGCCGTAATATCGCCCCCTTTACGTAAAATGGAACAGATGCGGGCGTGTGTATATTGGATAAAAGGACCCGTATTTCCTTGGAAATCAATGGATTCTTCCGGATTAAATAACATGCGTTTTTTCGGCTCTACTTTTAACAAGAAATACTTCAAGGCGCCTAATCCTAAATTGTGAAATAATTCGTTTGATTCGGCTTCCGTAAAGCCATCGATTTTGCCTAATTCTAAGGTGCGATCTTTAGCCGTTTGAATCATTTCTGCCATCAAATCATCCGCATCTACCACGGTTCCTTCGCGGGATTTCATCTTGCCACTAGGTAAGTCAACCATTCCGTAAGAAAGGTGAAAATTGCCGTTTGAATAAGGCTTGTTTAATTTTTTCAATATATGGAAAAGAACTTCAAAGTGGTAATCCTGCTCGTTTCCGACTACATAAACCGATTGATTCGTTTTGAAATCTTCGTATTTCAATTGAGCCGTTCCCATATCTTGGGTGATATAAACGGAGGTTCCATCTTTTCGTAAAACCAATTTTTCATCTAGGCCCTCCGCCTCTAAATTGATCCAAACAGATCCATCTGGCTTTTGGAAAAATACACCCGATGCTAAGCCCTCATCTACTATTTGCTTACCTAATAAGTAGGTATTTGACTCGCGGTAGATTTTATCAAAAGAAACGCCCATGGTATGGTAGGACTTCTCAAAACCAGCGAAAACCCAAGCGTTCATCGTATTCCACAATTTCATTACCTCCTCGTTGCCTTGTTCCCATTTCAACAGCATTTCTTGCGCTTTTAACAGAATAGGAGCTTGTTTTTTAGCTTCTTCTTCGTCTAAGCCGCTGGCCTTCAACTCTGCGATTTCTTCTTTATAGGCCACATCGAAAGCTACATAATATTTCCCCACTAAGTGATCGCCTTTTAGTCCAGATGTTTCAGGAGTTTCATTATTGCCAAAAAGCTGATAAGCTAGCATCGACTTACAAATATGTATGCCTCGGTCATTCACTAAATTCGTTTTAACCACATCGTATCCACCTGCCGACAAGATTTGTGCTACAGAAAAACCCAGGAAATTGTTACGTAAATGGCCTAGATGTAAGGGTTTGTTGGTGTTAGGAGAAGAGTATTCTATGAGCACTTTTTCGCCTTTTGATTCAATTTGGAAAGGATTTTTATCAGAAGCAACACTGGCTAATAAACCTAACCAAGCGGAATCATGTATGGAAATATTTAAAAATCCTTGAACGACTTGAAATGCTTTGACCATTTCGCAATGCGTCATCAAATACTCCCCTAAATCAGTTGCAATAGCTGCTGGTGCTTTTCCGGCTTGCTTTGTATAGGGGAAAACAACTAAGGTATAAGCGCCTTCAAACTCTTTTTTCGTCTCTTGTAAAACGATTTCGGTTACTTCGATTTGAAATAGGTCTTTTAATCCTTTTGTTAGTTCTTGCTGTAATGTTTGCTGAATATTTGACATCTAAATGGCTGTGATTTTTCAATCTGTAAAGGTAGCTAAATTCGGTCTAAACATTGCTTCTAATGCTCAGAAATGAATAAATTAATCTTACCTTTGCTCTAATTATGCAAAATATGTACCACGAGGCAATTCAAACTTTAAAATTAGGAGGCGTGCTGCTGTATCCCAGCGACACGATTTGGGGTTTAGGCTGTGATGTTCGAAATGATCAGGCTATTGATAAAATTTTGGAACTAAAAAATAGGCCAGCATCTAAAGGATTAATTGTTTTGATTGCTAAAATCGAGCAATTGAGTGAATATGTAGAACAGGTGCCTGATCTAGCCTGGGATTTAGTTGAATTTGCGGAGGATCCTTTGACGATAATTTATCCCAAAGGAAAAAATGTTTCACCTTCTTTATTAGGTTCAGATGGAAGTATTGCCATTCGTTTAGTGAAAGATGAATTTTGTAAGGGATTAATTTACCGCTATCAACGGGCAATAGTTTCTACTTCCGCGAATCTTTCTGGAGAGCCTTCACCACTTAATTTTGCTGGAATTTCGCCCTCCATCGTAGCTGGGGTAGCTCATGTGTTGAAAAATCCAGCAGGAGATGGGCCCGCGAAGAAGGCTAGTAAAATTGTGCAATTAGGCCTTCATGGCGACTATAAGTTAATCAGAGGATAGATGAAAGAAGGGAAAGAGATTGTAGCAGATCCGATATTCTACAAGATTGGTTTAGCGGCTGATCGTTTGGGGGTGGATAGCTACGTCATAGGCGGGTATGTGCGCGATGCGATTTTAGGTCGAAATTGTAAGGATATTGATGTGGTGTGCATCGGATCTGGCATTGATTTGGCCTTGGAAGTAGCAAAGGAATTTGACTTGCCAGAGCACGCTGTGTCTGTTTTTAAGAATTTTGGCACGGCGATGATCAAAGTTGATGACTGGGATCTAGAATTTGTGGGTGCTAGAAAAGAATCGTATAATCGGGATTCGCGAAAAC
>JBILCC010000230.1:0-2550 GCA_044353355.1 Aquirufa sp. | reverse complement strand
GCTGAAAAATCCGCCTGTGAAGGGTAAACCCAGTAGACCTGCTGAGAAAATGAGGTAGGCCATAGCCGCTACTGGCGATTTCTTGCGCAGTCCGCCCATGTCGTTTAGGCTTTGGGAATGCACCGTGTGAATGACAGCTCCAGCCGCTAAAAAGAGGCCTGCTTTAAAGATTCCATGTGTCAATAAATGGAATAGAGACGCATCAGAACCCATCCCCATCCACATTAAACCCAGTTGAGAGATGGTGGAATAGGCGAGTGTTTTTTTGATGTCGTTTTGGAATATAGCGAAAACAGCTCCTGCTAGAAAAGAAATCGCGCCGATGATTCCCATAAATAAGTGGGTCTCCGGTCCCGTGATATCGAAAACGCGAACGCCTACAAAAACACCGGCAGCCACCATCGTAGCGGCGTGAATAAGTGCAGAGGCTGGGGTAGGACCTTCCATCGCATCGGGTAGCCAGGACATCAAGGGGAATTGAGCTGATTTTGCGATACCCCCTGTGATAATAGCTATACCGATCAGCGTAGGAGCGATGCCATTTATATCAGAAAATTGCCATGTATTGAAATGTAGACCAAGAGCGATTAAGCCGAATAATAAGGCAATATCTCCTAGTCGGTTTATCAAAAAGGCTTTTTTAGCCGCTTGTATTGCTGCATTTTTTTGATGCCAAAAACTAATTAGCAAATACGAACACGCCCCCACTAGTTCCCAAGCTCCATAGAAAATGAGGATGGAATCCGCTACCAAAAGCAGGGTCATTGAACCCACAAATAGGTGCAAATACACGTAATATCGACCGATAGAGGGGTCTTCTTTTAGGTACTTTTTTGAGAATAGTTGAACGCAAAAAGACACAATCGCCACTAGTCCCAAGACTAATTGCGAGGAGGCGTTCGCCCAAAAATTGGCATTCATTTCTTTTCCCCCTAGTTGGAACCAGGTATAGGTGATTTTGAAATCAAAGGAAGCTTGCGCACAAAAAAAGATAACTAAAAGGCTAAATACAGCCGAGAGGGAAATCGAAAAAAGGGGTTTAGGAAAAAGAGCTACCAAAAGCGCGGAGGCCCAAGGCAACAAGAGTACTCCAAGAAACAGGAGATTTAATCCCATATACTTTGTATAGATTTAGGGACAAATATACGGATTATCCACCACTCACAGGAGGAATTAGGGCAATTTCCATCGATTCCGATAGGATAAAATCAGGTTCGGGGAAGCGATGTTCTGCCGCAAGGCGCAAAGAGGGGAGATTTTCCAAAGCCGGATGCATCGAACGTAGTGTTTGTAGCATTTGCTCCACGGTCACTGAGCCCTCTTTTTTGATTGAGATCGAAGATGATTTTAATAAATCCCGGCAAATACCGAACAGCAGGATGTGGTAGGTTGACATCGTTTTTTGTACCTTTGGAAACTTTAAACAAATATATTGGATAATCCTCAGCTTTTAGATAATCACGGCCGCGAATTGACGTATTTACGTCTGGCGGTGACGGATCGTTGCAATCTGCGCTGCACCTATTGCATGCCGGCGGAGGGGATTAACTATATGCCGGAACGGGAGTTGTTGAGCTGGGAGGAGATGTTTCGGTTGACTCGTATCTTGCACGAAATGGGGATTAAAAAGGTCCGCATTACTGGTGGAGAGCCATTTGTTCGCAATGGCTTACTAGATTTTTTGACGAAATTATCCAGCTTAAAGGATCTCGAAATCTGTTTGACTACGAATGGTGTATTCATCGGTGAGTACTTAGATGCGCTGAAAAAGCTAGGTATTCGCCACATTAATTTAAGTTTAGATTCGCTCAATCGGGATCGCTTTCAGCAGATAACACGACGGGATGATTTTGCCAAAGTATATGAAAACCTAATCTCCTTGATCGATGCCGGTTTTCAAGTCAAGATTAATGCGGTTGTGATGCAGGGTAAAAACGAGGACGATATCATCGCTTTGACAGAGTTCGCTCGCGAGCATCCGGTTTCAGTGAGATTCATCGAAGAAATGCCGTTTAATGGTTCCGGACTTGTGGAAGAAAAGTTATTTTGGGATCATGCCCGCATTTTAGAACGTATCCGCTCGAAATTTTCCGACCTAAAAGCGAGACCTTTTTTGTTCGGGGAAACGGCAAATACCTATGATATTCCTGGATTTAAGGGGAATGTGGGTATAATCGCGGCCTTTACGCGGACGTTTTGCGGAAGCTGCAACCGCATTCGCATGACTGCCAAAGGTCAAATTAAGACTTGCCTCTACGATGATGGCGTTTTTAATATGAAGCCGTATCTTCGTAGCGAAGTGAGTGATGAGGAGGTTAAAGCACAATTTTTGACCTTATTTAAATCGCGTCCGTTGGATGGATTTGAAGCAGAAAATAAACGAAAAGGAGTCATCACCGAATCGATGACGACTATTGGAGGTTAATAAAGTAGCATGTTTATGAATCCATTATCTACCCTGATTGAGAAGTTTTCAAGCCTACGCGTTCTCGTGATTGGCGATTTAATGGTGGATGCCTATACCTGGGGAAAGGTGAATCGCATTTCGCC
>JBILCC010000041.1:0-12910 GCA_044353355.1 Aquirufa sp. | reverse complement strand
GTAATGAACGCTCTCGTAGGCAAGAAAATGGAAAAAGAGGCAGGGATAAAAGTGGGTTCTACCTATGTATTAGAAGGAATTAATCAAATTACTTATACTCGACCGAATAAGATAGACGAGAAGGTAGTATCGAATCGTAATAACCTTCCTGCCGTACTAAAGAACTCGGGTGCGCCTAATTTGCGTATTACACAAACGAATTTTTATCAACCTAAGGTTTGGGGCTCTTTGATATCCCCTATTTCCCCCTCCGCTTTCTCCTTTTATAAATTCGCTTATTTAGGTAGTTTTCAGTTGAATGGACAAACTGTTTCTAAGATACAAGTCAAGCCTAAATCAACCTCTGATGATTTATTTGAAGGTACGTTATCTATCGTAGAAGATACTTGGAGTATCTATTCTTTCAGTTTAGCTTTTCGTAATTCTCAAGGTTATTATACGTTTCAGCAGCAGAATGCCTTGTTTCAAGGTGTTTGGATGCCCGTTAATTATGATGTGAATGTTAATTTTGATGCCATGGGCTTTGGGGCAACCTTCCGGTATATCACCCAAGTGAAAGAATACTCCATCAGGGTGAACCCTGCTTTTGTGGTAAAACCTACCATTATTGAAGAACGTCTTCATAAGGATTGGGCAAAGGAAATAAATAAAGAAAAAATCACTACCCCTAAACTGGCTTTGGGTAAAGAATTGACGCGTAAAAAGCTAAAGAAGGTATTAAAAGAAATAGATAAGGAAGAGAAAAAAGAGGAGTTTAGTTCTGATTACACTATTACCGTAGATTCCTATGCAGCCGTAAAAAAAGAGGAATATTGGGAAGCAGAACGTCAGGTTCCATTAACAGAAGCAGAGGTTAAAGGATATAAAGAGGCTGATAGTCTTTCAGTTCAAGATGAGAAAAAACGCTTAAAGGATTCAGTGAATGCCTTGCCAAGATTTCGTTATGGGGATATTTGGTCTGGTCGTGTTTATACCTATGGTCAAAAGGGCTTAGGTGCCAGATTAACGCTTGGTGGTTTTAAGTCAGGGTATAATGCAGTAGATGGATATTCGTTAGGCCGAGGTGTAGACTATCGTTATACCTATAAATTGTCGGATTATTGGGGAATGGGATTGGATGTTCGCTATGCTTTCTCTAGAAAAGCTTGGAACGGTTCTGCTTACATAGAACGTAATTGGGATGAGAATCGCCAGCGAATGAATCTTTCTGGTGGTTCTGCTATACAGCAGATTAATTCAACCGAACCTGTGCCTACTATCGTTAATTTATATTATGCCTTATTCTTGTCACAAAACTATTTGAAGCTATACCAGAAAGATTTCATTAAGGCCTCTTATGGGGTACAAATGAATGCCAAATGGAATGTGAATTCGACTCTTGAATATAGAATGCGGTCTAGCTTAGTGAATCACGAAGAGAATGGATTTTTCTTTAAGGAGCGTCGTTTTGAGTCAAATGGTCTTCCCTTTGCCACCAGCAAGCAATTATATGGTACTATTATAGTTAGATATCAACCATTCGCTACTTGGAGGAGATATAATGGATCACGAAGATTGTCCAATGAGGTGGGTCCTACTATTTCGGGGGCGTATGAACAGGCGTTTGGAAATGATTCATACAATAAAGTTTCTCTGCAAGTTTCGCAATCTGTATCATTAGCTAATTGGGGTGAAATTAATTACCGAATAACGGCTGCCCATTTTATCAATAAGCCATCCTTAATTTTAGATTACCAGCATTTTAAAGGGAATGAAGTAAATGTCTCCTCTGGTGAATCAAGTTTTTTAGCACTACCCTATTATGCACTTTCGAACCCAGGAGATCATTTTAAGGCATTTATTAACTGGGAACCTCGAAAATTTATCCTAACCCAAAATGCCTTTCTGTCTCTTTATGGCTTAAAAGAAAAACTGGGTTATTCTTATCTTCAGACCTCAGTTAATTCTCAAACGGTTCATTACCAAGAGCTTACTTATGGTTTAACGGGCATAGGTAAAATATTAGGTATTGATTTAGTATATCCGATGGGGAATGTGGTACCTGAAAAGTGGAAAGTTCTAGTCCGATTGCCATTCTAATTGTTTATTTGCACCTTTTTGCCTAAATTGTGCTAAATTTTTTTGATATAATCTAAATTAACCTTTATGAATCAAATTGTTTACTTAGTCCCTGCTTTTGGTTTAGTAGGATTGCTGTACACAGCATGGAAGTTTAACTGGGTGTCTAAACAAGATGCTGGTAATGAAAAAATGCAGGAATTGGCTGGCTACATTGCAGATGGTGCTATTGCCTTCTTAAAAGCGGAATGGAAAATTTTAACCTATTTCGCGATTCCAACCGCTATCCTTTTAGCTTGGTTAGGATCACAAGAGGGAACACCAGAAAATCCGATTCACTCCTCCCCTTTAATTGCAGTTGCTTTTTTAATTGGTGCAGTTTTCTCTGCTACCGCAGGATATATTGGTATGATTATCGCTACAAAAGCGAATGTTCGTACAGCTGAGGCTGCTAGAACCTCTTTATCTAAAGCTTTATCTGTTTCATTTACGGGTGGTGCTGTGATGGGCATGGGTGTAGCTGGTTTAGCTATTTTAGGTTTAGGTGGTTTATTTATCGCTTTTTATCAAATCTTCGCACAGGGTCAAGCGCTTACATCTGTTGAGATGAAAACAGCGATTGAAGTATTAGCTGGATTTTCTTTAGGTGCTGAGTCTATCGCTTTGTTTGCCCGTGTAGGTGGTGGTATCTATACTAAGGCAGCGGACGTAGGTGCTGACTTAGTAGGTAAAGTAGAAGCTGGAATCCCTGAGGATGATGTGCGTAACCCTGCAACTATCGCAGATAACGTAGGTGATAATGTGGGTGACGTAGCAGGTATGGGTGCTGACTTATTCGGTTCCTATGTGGCTACAATCTTAGCGACGATGGTACTGGGACAAGAAATTTCAGTAACGGATAATTATGGTGGATTCTCTCCTGTTTTATTACCTATGTTAATAGCAGGTGTAGGCTTATTAGCTTCTCTAGTTTCTACGTTCTTTGTACGTATTTCTAGCGAAACAGCCTCTGTTCAAAATGCGTTAAACGTAGGTAATTATACTTCAATTGCCATTACGTTCGTAACATCATACTTCTTAGTGAAGAATATTTTACCAGAATACTTGACTCTTCGTGGTACGACGTTTACTTCAATGGATGTGTTTTATGCCATTATTGTTGGTTTAGTTGTAGGTGCTTTAATGTCTATCATTACTGAATACTATACGGCTATGGGCAAGCGACCAGTAGATTCAATAGTTCAAAAGTCTGGTACAGGGCACGCAACAAACATCATTGGTGGTTTAGCGGTAGGAATGGAATCAACGGTATTGCCTATTTTAGTTTTAGCAGCTGGTATTATTGGTTCTTATCATTTTGCAGGAATTTATGGCGTATCTATTGCCGCTGCAGGTATGATGGCTACGACTGCCATGCAATTAGCTATTGACGCTTTTGGTCCTATCGCGGATAATGCAGGTGGTATTGCTGAGATGGCTCAATTACCCTCTGAAGTTCGTGATCGTACAGATAACTTAGATGCGGTAGGTAATACGACAGCTGCTACTGGTAAAGGTTTTGCCATTGCTTCTGCTGCTCTAACTTCTTTAGCTTTATTTGCAGCATTCGTGGGTATTGCTGGAATTAGCCAAATCGATATCTATAAAGCGGATGTATTAGCAGGATTATTCGTTGGTGGAATGATTCCATTCATTTTCTCTGCCTTATGTATCTCTGCGGTAGGTAAAGCGGCAATGGAAATGGTGAACGAAGTTCGTCGTCAATTCCGTGAGATTCCAGGTATCATGGAATACAAAGCAAAGCCAGAATACGAGAAGTGTGTAGCTATCTCTACGGAGGCTTCAATCCGTCAAATGATTCTTCCAGGTGCTATTGCTTTAACAGTTCCTGTTATCGTTGGTTTCACTATGGGACCAGAAGTTCTAGGTGGTGTTTTAGCTGGTGTTACGGTTTCAGGTGTATTGATGGGTATCTTCCAATCAAATGCAGGTGGAGCTTGGGATAACGCTAAGAAATCATTCGAGAAAGGTGTATTGATCGATGGTCAAACGTATAAGAAAGGTTCTGAGCCTCACAAAGCGGCTGTAACGGGTGATACCGTAGGTGATCCTTTCAAAGATACATCAGGTCCTTCTATGAACATTTTGATTAAATTAATGTCAATCGTTTCTTTAGTTATTGCTCCTTACATTCACGTAGGTGATAACGATCACGCTTCTGTAAAGAAGATGGAGAAAGCGCCAATCGTAAAAACGATCGTGGCTAAGAAATAATTTTTATTTATAAGACATAGAAAAAGCCCCGCATTTGCGGGGCTTTTCTTTTATCTATCAATCTGTGAAAATCCGTAAGAGAAATTAAGCAGTTAACTTACCTCTTAATGCTCTTGGGATATCGATTGTTGCTACCGGGTTAGACATTGGATTTAAGATCTCGCATCCTTCCACTTGTAGTTTGTTTACTTTAACCGTTTGACCTAAGTCTAAACCAGAAATATCAACTGTTACGAAATCAGGAATGCTTTCTGCTTGACCACGTAAAGTTACTTTACGTAATTTCTGCACCATTTTACCCCCTTTGATAACACCTGGAGAATTTCCAGTTACTTTAATAGGTACAGCAATTTTGATTGGCTTACCTTTTTGGATTTCTAAGAAGTCTACGTGGTAGATCATCTCGTTAACTGGGTGGAACTGTGCATCTTGTAAGATCGCACGGTATTTCGTACCCTCAATGTTTAATTCAACTTCGTACACATCCGCAGAATATAATAATTCACGGAAAAGGATCATTGGAACAGCAAAGTGAACTTGCTCAGAACCACCGTATAATACACATGGTGCCATAGCTTCGTTACGTAAATCATTTGCGCTCTTCGTACCGAGATTCGCTCTTTTAAACCCTACAATCTCTAATTTTTTCATCTTGTTTTTGTTAATGCTTCTAGTCTTTCGCAACAAGGCTATCCCCTAGAAACGGTTGAAATTAATATTTAATAAATAATGAACTGATAGATTCGTGATCACGGATACGCCCAATCGCTTTTGCAAAAAGCTCAGCTACAGAAAGTACCTTAATTTTGTCACACGTTTGTTTTTGCGGAATCGTATCTGTAACTAATAACTCTGTCAAAACAGAATTAGAAATGTTTTCATACGCATTTCCTGATAATACCGGGTGTGTGACAACCGCCCTTACTGAATTAGCCCCTTTGTCCATGATTAATTGAGCCGCTTTGCACAAAGTGCCACCCGTATCAATTAAATCATCTACTAAGATGACATCAGCCCCTTTTACATCACCAATTAATTGCATCGAAGCAATTTCATTAGCCCGTTTACGGTGCTTATCGCAAATAACCATCTCCGCATTGAAGAATTTGGCCATGTTACGGGTACGAACTACACCTCCCACATCGGGTGAGGCGAAAAGAATGTTCTCTAAATTTAATGATTTCAAATACGGAACAAAGATGGCATTTCCTTCCAAGTGGTCTACAGGGAAGTCCATGAATCCTTGGATTTGGCCAGCGTGTAAGTCAATCGTCATTAAACGATCGGCTCCTGCCGCTGTCAAAAGATTACCAATTAATTTCGCTCCAATTCCTACACGTGGACGATCTTTACGATCTTGACGAGAATAACCAAAATACGGTATAACAGCAGTAACATAATGAGCCGATGCGCGTCTAGCGGCATCAATCATCAACAATAACTCCATCAAATTATCCGCCGTAGGGAAAGTAGACTGAATGATAAACACATCGCAACCACGTACAGATTCATCGAAACTAGGTGACATTTCACCGTCTGAGAACTTTAAAGTGGTCACAGCGCCCAAATCTTTTCCATAATACTTAGCAATATCCTTCGCTAAATAATTAGATGCAGAACCAGAAAATATTTTAACTGCGTTAATCGCTGCCATGGGTTTGTTAGGGCTTATTTTTTATAATAAGGGGCAAAATTAAGCAATTTTGCCCCTATTTCAAATTATTTTACTGAAGCACGGATGATGTTTAAGGCACCACCTGCTTTGAACCATTCGATTTGTTGCTCATTGTAGGTGTGGTTCACAGCAAAACTATCTGTACTACCATCCGCGTGAACTAATTCGATTGTCAATGATTTTTCAGGAGCAAAGCTTCCTAAACCTACGATATTGATTGAATCATCCTCTTGGATTTTATCGTAATCAGCATCATTAGTAAAAGTCAAGGCTAACATACCTTGTTTCTTTAAGTTGGTTTCGTGGATACGAGCAAATGACTTCACTAGAACGGCACGAACACCTAAGTGACGTGGTTCCATCGCAGCGTGCTCACGAGAAGATCCTTCACCGTAATTAGTATCCCCTACGACAATGGTTCCTACGCCAGCTGCTTTATAGGCACGCTGAGTAGCTGGAACTGGACCATATTCACCTGTTAAGGCATTCTTCACATTGTCCGTCTTCTCATTGAAGAAGTTCACCGCTCCGATTAGCATGTTATTCGAGATGTTATCTAAATGACCACGGTATTTCAACCATGGGCCGGCCATTGAGATGTGATCCGTAGTACATTTACCTTTGGCCTTAATTAACAATTTCAATCCCTTCAAATCAGATCCTTCCCAAGCTGTGAATGGATCTAATAATTGTAAACGATCCGAAGTAGGAGAAACTTTTACTTGAACACCTGAACCATCTGCAGCAGGAGCTTGGAATCCTGCATCTTCCACATCGAAACCTAACTTAGGTAATTCGTCTCCGGTCGGTGCATCTAATTTTACCTGTTCCCCTTTATCGTTAGTTAACGTATCTGTTAATGGATTGAAAGTTAGATCACCTGCAATCGCTAATGCCGTCACCATTTCTGGAGAAGCGACGAAAGCAAACGTGTTAGGGTTACCATCTGCACGTTTTGCAAAGTTTCTATTGAATGAGTGGATAATAGTATTCTTCTCTCCTTTTTCCGCTCCTGGACGAGCCCACTGACCGATACAAGGTCCGCAAGCATTTGAGAATACCGTTGCACCAATCGAATCAAAAGTTGAAATGAATCCATCACGCTCGATGGTGTAACGAACTAATTCAGAACCTGGAGTGATGGTGAATTGAGCTTTAGTCTTTAAACCTTTAGCCGCCACTTGCTTCGCTAATGAAGCTGCACGGGCGATATCTTCATAAGAAGAGTTGGTACATGATCCGATCAAACCTACTTCAATTTTTGTAGGCCAGCCGTTTTTCTCAGCCATTTCTTTCATTTTAGAGATAGGTGTCGCTAAATCTGGTGTGAAAGGACCATTCAAATAGGGCTCTAATGTATTTAAATCGATTTCAATTACTTGATCGAAGTATTTTTCTGGATTAGCGTACACTTCAGGGTCAGCTGTTAAGTGTTCCTTAACGCCATTAGCTAAAGCTGCTACATCCGCACGACCTGTAGACTCTAAGTAACGCGCCATAGAAGCATCGTAACCAAAAGTAGACGTTGTAGCACCGATCTCAGCACCCATATTACAAATCGTTCCTTTTCCTGTACAAGACATAGAAGTCGCGCCTTCGCCGAAATATTCAACGACTGCTCCCGTACCCCCCTTTACCGTTAGGATACCGGCCACTTTTAAAATAACGTCTTTAGGAGACGTCCAACCGTTTAATTTACCAGTTAACTTAACACCAATTAGTTTAGGAAACTTTAATTCCCAAGCTAAACCTGCCATGACATCACAAGCATCTGCTCCACCTACACCAATGGCGATCATTCCTAAACCACCCGCGTTAACCGTGTGTGAATCCGTTCCAATCATCATACCACCAGGGAAAGCATAATTTTCTAACACTACTTGGTGAATGATACCAGCGCCTGGTTTCCAGAAACCGATACCGTATTTGTCAGAAACTGACGATAAGAAGTCATAAACTTCTTTATTTTTATCCACTGCTACTTTTAAATCGGTAGTAGAGGCCACTTTAGCTTCAATTAAGTGATCACAATGCACGGTGGAAGGAACAGCCACTTGGGGACGTCCTGCCTGCATGAATTGTAACAAGGCCATTTGAGCAGTTGCATCTTGCATAGCCACACGGTCTGGTGCAAAATCTACATAAGAAGCACCCCTTGCATACGCAGAGGAAGCTGTTCCTTCCCATAAATGGCTGTAAAGAATTTTTTCAGTTAACGTTAGCGGTTTACCTGTTAACGCACGAGCCGCAGCAATGCGAGCCGGCATGCGATCATAAACAGCTTTAATCATTTCAATGTCAAAGGCCATGGTAAAAGTGTGGTAAAATTGTTTGGTAAAAAATGTTTACAAAATTAATAGATTAGCTTCAATTTTGCCACTATTTTGTGATAACATTTCCTTTGTTAAGGTTTTATTAGGAACTTTGTTTTATTGCTTGATTTAACCTATTTATAATAGGACTATTTTAACATTTTTATACCTTTTTCATTTGAACTTTTTGAAAATATTCCTGCTGATTGGATGTTTTTTTCATTTTTTACCAAATGAAAGTCAAGCGCAATCACCCTTACCTGCTTCTATTTTAGAGAAAGCTTTACTTTCTGCTGAAGAACATGGTCATGCTATCGGATCCTTCAAGATGCGTTTTAAGATCCTAGAAAAAGGTCGATTTAATCAAGTGATTGGAATTGCAAGAAAACGATTAGCGGCTAAAGAAGGTATTCAGATGGGTCAATGGTATGGTAATCAAACGATTGATGAAGTTCAAGTAGGCCATTTAAATCAAATGATACATGGAATAGAGTCTGTGGAGACCTTTCATAAGAAATATGCAAAACCTACCTTATTTCTTTGGCCTGATTTTTATCAAGATTTTATAGGAACCTCTTGTGTTTCTCCTCTCAATTATCAAGCAAAATCCTATTACCATTTTAATTATAAAGGAGACACGTTAGTCGACGGCAAGTCATGTTATCAATTTCTTGTAGAGCCTAAAATACGTCGTGATCGTTTGTTTAAAGGTACACTAACGTTAGATGAATCTGGATGGATTGTGCGTTTTGAAGGAACAGTATTTGCAGATGCGATTGATTATTCATTTGATTTGAAGCATCAACTTTTTCAAGGAAAGTGGATACCTAAAAAGGGAGTTATTAGGTTGATGGCAGGTTTATTAGGCAATAACGGGGAATATATATATGAACAAGAGGCCATTAGTAAGGCCGAGGAGTGGTCATTTGATGCGAACCTTTTTAAGGAACCCCAAAAACCTAAAGAGACTTTAAACTTATTTCCAGTAGCATTTGATGAAACTTTTGCTAATCAGTTTTTGACAAATTTGCATGGATCCTTATTACATAAATGGAAGCAGCGACCTACTTCTAATTTAGTTATGATTGATTCTGTTTACTTCAAAAAGTCGGCTAATAATACGGATTTAGATCCTTCATTTTTTGTTGATATCGTTGGATTGAAAAATAAGGAAGTTGCGATTGATAGTTTTATTGTAGCACCTTTCAAGCCCTCACAGTTGATTTTAAGTAAGTCCTTCTTTTTTGGAAATTTCAAACGTGATTTCTATCCGTTTGAAATCTATTATAAATCTCCCGTTTTTGATTCTAATTTTAATACAGTGGAAGGTTTTGTAGCTAATACAGCGCTTGTTTTTAGAAAACGTTGGGCTAGATACCGTATGTTAGAAGCGGAGGTTTTGGGACGTAGAGCCTTTGGCATAAATCGTAATTCTGGATTCCTACGGTTACGTTATCGAGCAGATTCCTTTGATTTAACTTTGACTAATGGTGATTATGTAGCCCAATTTAATCCTGAGAATACTATTTCTCCAGAGATGAATTCACTTTCCACTTTGCTTCTGAAGAATAACCAAATGAAGATCTACAGATCTAAGTTTACATCAATCAATTTAACCAAACGCTTTTCAGCTAGATTCTTCCTAAAATCATTAATTGAATATTCAGAGCGTTCACAGATGGATAATACAACAAATTATTATTGGATTAATTTTTTGAATCGAGATTATCAGTCCAATAATCCGATAAACGGTGAATATGATAAATCGGGTTTTGAAACGCATAAATCCTTTATTACTCAATTACAAGTTGGATTCAGACCTTTTTTAACACAAAGTTACCGGGCAAATACCCGCATTACTGATTGGGGTTCATCTCCCCTTATTTTGGCTAAATACCGGGCTGGTTGGAAAGATGTTTATGGATCTACCACCAATTTTAATCAGGTAGAGCTTTCTTATTTGCAAAATATTGAAGTAAATCCTTGGATTAAAATGGGCCTTTTGATTAATACAGGTACTTTTATCGGAAATAAACCAGCCTATTTCATTGATTTTAAACATTATAATGGAACATTTAATTTAATTCAGGCTGGAGAAATGTTAGCCTCTCATCGTCTGGTGGGTTATTATCAGAATTTCACGAATGGCTCTAATCAACGACTGAATGTAAATCATTATGCCAATTCCACTGCAGGAACTTATGTAGAGACGCTTAGCTTTTTTCAGTTTTCTAATCTTTGGTTAAAGCCTTTACTTGGGATGAAAAAGCTGTACGTTAAGGAAGTTTTGATCGCAAATGTAAATTATGTCCCGAATCAAAATTTATTTTATAATGAATTCGGCTATGGACTTGATGGTGTATTTAAGGTGCTCCGGCTTGAAGCAATTGCTAACTTCATCAATGGGCAATTTGGTTACATTGGATTTAGAATAAATATCAATTCAAGAATTCGAATCGGAAATATCCCGGAATAATTTTTTTTGCTTTTCGGCGATTTTGCCTCTTTGTTAAATTTAGAGCCCTTATATTTGGGGTCATTTTAAGATTTTCATTTTTTAACCAGCATAATGGCAAAAAATCTAGTCATAGTCGAGTCTCCTGCGAAAGCGAAGACCATAGAAGGATATTTGGGAAAGGATTTCGTGGTGAAGTCTTCTTTTGGTCACGTTCGCGATTTACCATTGAAAGGAGATAAAGCCATCGATGTGGAGAATGACTTTGCTCCTACTTATGTGGTTTCGGCGGATAAGACGAAAGTCATATCTGAGTTAAAAAGTCTAGCGAAATCATCTGAGGAAGTTTGGTTAGCAACGGACGACGACCGGGAGGGAGAAGCCATTTCATGGCATTTAAAAGAAGCATTAGGATTAAAGGATAACGCAAAACGTATTGTTTTTCGGGAGATTACGAAACCAGCCATCTTGCAAGCCATCACGCAGCCACGAACCATTGATATGGATTTAGTGAATGCGCAGCAGGCACGTCGGATTATGGATCGATTAATTGGATTTGAATTGTCACCAGTGCTTTGGTCGAAAGTTCAGAAAGGTTTATCAGCCGGTCGTGTACAATCTGTCGCAGTTAGATTAATCGTGGAACGTGAGCGTGAGATTGAGAATCATGAGGCAGTAGCAACATTTAAGGTGGTCGCTCATTTCGATTTACCAGGTAAGAAAGTATTGAAAGCTGAGTTGTCTAAGGCTTTTGCTAAAGAAAATGATGCATTAGACTTCTTAGAAAAATGTGTAGGCGCAGCTTTTAGCATCAAAAGCTTAGAAACGAAACCTGCTAAAAAATCACCCGCACCTCCATTTACCACATCAACGCTACAACAAGAAGCTTCGCGTAAATTAGGTTTTGCGGTAGCTACCACAATGTCTGTTGCGCAAAAACTATATGAATCTGGTCGCATCACTTATATGCGTACCGATTCAACTATGTTATCACAAGAAGCAAGAGATAAGGCGAAAGCGGAAATTGAGTCAGCCTATGGCGCTAAGTTCCACTACAGTCGTCAATTTAAAACGAAATCAGAAAGTGCTCAAGAGGCTCACGAAGCCATTCGTCCGACGGATTTTGCGAACCATAGCATCACAGGTGATGCCCGCGAAAAACGTTTATACGAGTTAATTTGGAAACGGGCTATTGCGTCTCAAATGGCAGATGCCTTAATTGAGCGTACAACTGCTTTAATTGATATTTCAACTACGCCTGAGTTATTATCAGCTCAAGGCGAAGTCATTGCTTTTGAAGGATTTTTAAAGGCCTATTTAGAGGGTAAAGATGACGAAGAGGAGGATGAGAACAAAGATATGTTGCCTCCTTTAAACGTAGGTCAAGTGTTGTCATTAGATGAAATGAAAGCCCAAGAGCGCTTCACACGTGCCGCTCCCCGTTATACGGAAGCTAGTTTAGTGAAGGCTTTGGAGGAAAAAGGAATCGGTCGTCCATCGACCTATGCTCCCACCATTTCGACTATCATTAAGCGTGCTTATGTCGTGAAAGAAGATCGTCCGGGTAGAGAACGTGAATTCCAAACTTGGGTACTTGCAAATAATGAAATTTCAGGAACGAAAGCGTTAGAAACAGTAGGTACGGAAAAATCTAAATTGTTTCCAACCCATATTGGTACTATGGTGACTGATTTCTTGGTTGAAAACTTTGAAAACGTAGTCGACTATACGTTTACCGCAGAGATGGAGGATGAATTTGATAACATCGCTAAAGGTAAATTAGAGTGGACTGTCTTAATGAAGAACTTCTACAAGTCTTTCCACCAAACGATTGAAGATTCTAAATCCATTAACCGCAGTTCTGTGGGTGGCGGTCGTGAATTAGGTGTAGATCCGAAAACGGGACGATTAGTTTCTGTTCGTTTAGGGAAATTTGGTCCATTTGTACAGTTAGGTGAATCTTCTGAAGAAGAAAAGCCAGTCTTTGCAAATTTAACGAAGACGCAAGCTGTAAGTACGCTGACTTTTGAAGAGGCTTTATTATTATTAGAGCGCCCTAAATTGCCACGCGAAGTAGGTATTCATAACGATATGCCGGTGATTATCGGTGCAGGAAAATTAGGACCTTACATCAAG
>JBILCC010000148.1:0-4020 GCA_044353355.1 Aquirufa sp. | reverse complement strand
GACGGGTGTTCACCTCTTCCCATCTCGAACAGAGAAGTTAAGCCCCGCACCGCTGATGATACTGGGATCAAACCCGGGAAAGTAAGTAAGCTCCAAGTTATTATAAAAGACCTGCACGTAAGTGTGGGTCTTTTTTTATGCCCAAAAATCAGTCCGTAGGAAATGAGTCCGAAGGAAATAAGGAATAGAGTAGAGAGTATAGAGTATAGAGCAAAGAGTAGAGATACGGCATAAAAAAGAGGCTGCCGCCTCGTTTTTTATTCATTTATGAAATATGGCCTTCGGACTCCCTCCCTCCGGACTTTAGACTATTTCCTTCGGACTCCCTCCCTCCGGACTAGTGGCCACCATTCACCACTTACCATTGACCATCTCTTCTATCTTCTCTCTTATCTATTATCTCCTCTCTTATCTATAATCTTATTTCCCTTTGCGATTTGCTCGTTCTTGAGTATATTTGCAACACTATTGCAAATATACAGTAGTGTAAATATTTAGTTAAATGTCTAAGCAAAAATACAAGCATTTATTGCCAGCCGAAAAAGTGGGATTGTTTCTCTCTCTGCTTTGTGCAATACATTGCCTTACTTTGCCGTTAGTGCTGTTTGCAGCCCCTTATTTAGCTAGTTCTTTTGCATTTAGTCCATTGGCTGAATGGATTTTAGTGATCGTTAGCTTTTTAATGGCTTTGGTTTTATTATGGCAAGATTACCTCAAACACAGGAAGCCTATGCCTTTGTATTTTTTAGGTTTAGGTGTTATCGTTAAGTTGGTTGATACCCTAGTAGGTATGAAGTCGATTGAATGGATTTTTGGCCTTTCTTTAGGCGTGTTTATCACGCTGGCCTATTGGTTTAATTACAAGCACAAAACGGCTTGTACGTGCAAAATCAATTAGTTTATGCCATTAAACGCTGGATTTTTGTATCTTTATGCCCTATCCAGAATTTTAAATTAGTTAAGTGAGTATTTCCTATCAACCCGTTATTGGCCTTGAAATTCATGCACAGTTGCAGACGAATTCGAAGATATTCGCGAGCGACCCTGTTCTTTTTGGTCAAGAGGCTAACACCTTGATTTCGCCCATTTCTTTAGGTCATCCGGGTACCTTACCTTATTTAAATAAAAAGGTGGTTGAATTCGCTATAAAAATGGGTTTAGCGATTGGTTCTAAAATTGCACCTAAACAGTATTTTGACCGGAAGAATTATTTCTATCCGGATCTTCCTAAAGGTTATCAAATCACTCAGGATAAAACGCCTATATGCATAGGCGGTGCTGTTTTGGTTCACTTGAAAGAGGGAGATAAGAAGATGGAGTTTCACCACATTCACCTAGAGGAGGATGCTGGTAAATCGGTACATGAGGGAGACAATCCATTTAGTTTTTTGGACTACAATAGAGCTGGGACACCTTTAATTGAGATGGTTACCGAGCCCACTATTCATTCATCTGAAGAGGCATTCGCTCTCGTTTCTGAGGTGCGTAAATTAGTTCGATACCTAGGAATTTGTGACGGAAATATGGAAGAGGGCTCTTTGCGAGCAGACGTTAACGTGTCTATTCGTCCGGTCGGTACGACGACTTTGGGGACGAAAGTAGAGATTAAGAATATGAATTCGCTTCGTAATATTCAACGGGCGATTAAGCATGAGATTGTTCGGCAAACGAAGGTGTTAAATGAAGGAGGGACGCTAATCCAAGAAACGAGAACTTTTGATGCCCATACGGGAACGACGCATTCGATGCGTGTGAAAGAGACCATGAATGATTACCGGTACTTTCCTGAGCCTGATTTAGCACCACTAGAAATATCAGAAAATTGGTTGCAAGAGATAAAAGCAGCCATGCCCTTGTTGCCTTGGGAACAAGAATTAAAGTTGATAAACGAATATGGTTTGCCGGCTTATGATGCCCATTTTCTGTCAGATACGCGAGAAATGGCCCTCTATTTTGAAGATGTGGCAAGTCATACTAAAGCGTTTAAATCAATATCAAATTGGTTAATGGGTCCAGTTAAATCCTATTTAAACGAAAAGAATAAGTCGATTACGGAATTTGAGTTAAGTCCTAAGACCTTAGCTGAAATCGTTGAATTAGTGGAGAGTGGAACGTTGACGCATAATTTGGCAGCACATCAATTATTTCCTTTGGCCATCGAAAACCCAGAAAAATCGCCAGTACAAATTGTCGAACTTCAAGGTTGGTTGAATGTGCAATCGGGTGATGAATTAATAACTTGGGTTCAGGAAGTCATCGCCGCCTATCCGGATAAAGTGAAGGAATATCAAAAAGGGAAGAAAGGGTTGATAGCCCTTTTCATCGGAGAGGTGATGAAGAAATCAATAGGCACGGCTGATCCGAAGCGCGTAAATCAATTAATGACAGAAGAATTAGCTAGAGCATAAATGAGATTAATCGGGATCCTACTATTATTTACGACTGCGATACAGGCACAGAATTTTGAGTTGCGTGTTGAGGCTAAGACGGTTATTCCAGGAAAAAAAATCTATTTGGAATACATTAATGAGCTGGGTAAAATCGTTAAAATAGATTCTGCAACTGCCTCAGATCAAAATAAAGTCACTTTCAGGGGGCAAGTGAAAGATCAGGGAGCCTTCTATTTAGTTAATTTTTTTGACACGCCTAAGCCACAAAAAGTATTAGTCATTTTAGAAGGGGGTGAAACCATTGATATTGTGGCAGATGGGATAAATGATGAGGAAGGTAAGAGTGCCTACACGATGAAAGGAGATTATCCGAACGTGAAATTTATGTTGGAATTAATGGCCATTTCGAAGGAAATGGAAGTAAAAGTTAGGAAGTGGAATCAGGAGATTCAGATTGACCAGAAGCAAGAAAAAAGAATTCAGGCAGAGTTTACTAAGGCGCAGCAAGCTAGTTCTACTAAAATTAAAGCCTTGATTCCGCAGATGGGGAGTCATTTGGTGGCTCTTTGGGCGACTAATTTTTTGCCTGCTGAACAGGAGATGGCCTCGCTGATGGAAATTGCTAATACATTATATAAGGCTAGACCTAGTCATCCTCAGGTGCTACAGTTTGTAAACAATTTGAATCGACTTAGGGGGGTGAATGAAGGATCGATGGCGCCAGAAATTAATCTTGCGACACCGGCAGGGCCTAATTTAGCTTTGAGTTCACTTCGAGGAAAATATGTATTGATTGATTTTTGGGCGAGTTGGTGTGGTCCTTGTCGTCGCGAAAATCCGAATGTGGTGAAGACCTATGCCGCTTACAAGGACAAGGGTTTTGAGATTTTTGGCGTTAGTTTAGATCAGGATCGAGCTGCCTGGCTGAAAGCCATTGAAACCGATAAATTAGTTTGGAAACATGTTTCTGATTTAAAATATTGGAATTCTGAAGGTGCTCGGGCTTACCAGGTGAATTCGATTCCGCAGACTTTTCTATTAGATAAAGAAGGGCGAGTAATTGCCAAAGGATTACGAGGTGCTGCTTTAGACCAGTATTTGGCTAAATTATTTGAATCTAACTAGTATGAAAATAGCGATCATAGGTTGTGGTAATATGGGGATGGCTTTTGCTAATTCCTTCATTCAATATAATCTGGTCTCTAAGGAGGAGTTGATTCTGATTGAAAAAAATAAAGAACGTGGGGATATTTTGCAGCAGCAAAAGTCAGGAATCGTTGTTGATACCATTTCGGAGAAAGTGGCTATTGCGGATTTAATTATCCTGTCAGTAAAGCCTCAAGATTACCCCTCTGTTTCATCTGAATTAGCCCGATTTATTCAACCGAACCAAATCGTTTTGTCTATTATGGCCGGTATTCCGATCGGGAATATTCAAGCAAGTTTATCTCATGATTTAGTAGTTCGGGCTATGCCGAATACACCTGCCCTTTTGGGAATGGGAATGACCGCATTCGCAGCAGCATCTGCCGTAGGTCTGTCGGATATTCGCAAGGTGGAAAATTTAATCAATTCGACCGGCCGAGCCGTATTCTTAGAGGAGGAGGGTTTGTTAGATGCAGTGACGGGT
>JBILCC010000177.1:0-3223 GCA_044353355.1 Aquirufa sp. | reverse complement strand
CAGCCACGCTTTTTCTAAAAAATATGGGGTGATTCTTCCTGCATTAGGATTACAACAAACTGCAGCATCTTGATGAGCCGGAGAGTATTTGTATCTAGTTTGCTTTCTATTTGACTCCTCTTCCCCATTTCTAGTGCCTAACATTTCAAACGAATTATCTGTTTTTAGATAGGCAATACAGGAATAAATAGGGTTTCTGGAACCTTGTGCGGCGTTGTAAAAAATGGTTTCAATCGCTTCTGCGGTTTGGGGATTACCTTGTTTTTGAAACAATACCGTGTAGCTATCCATTAATTCGTGTAAGGAGCAATACTCATATCCGGTGTTAGTCGCATTCGCATATCTTCCGGAAATCCACTCATCGCCTGTGGCACCACCAGTAGGAGTAGTCGTCTTCTCTATTCTGTGTAGGTAGATTGCTAGAGCAGATTTAATTTCTTTGTTATAAGAGGCGTACGCCGCTACAATTAAGGGGCGTAAATGCTCATAGGTATGAACGCCATGGCTGGATAATTTGTAGGTCGGATTTAAAATAGACGCTAGTTGGACGTCCTTTTCTGACTGATACGTTTTGCTGAAATCTTGGTACAGAAATAAGGCGTAATCGGTGTATTTTTTATTTCCAGTAATTTGATACATTTTATCGAGGACATCTGTAAATGTCAAGCCGTGGGAAACTCCTCCGTTGAATTCTTTTCCGGATGAAAAGGGGCTTGACTTATAGATGGGATAATTTGTCATGACATTATGAACCGCTTTCTCGATCGCTTTCCATACTGTTTTATCCTTAGAATATTCATAGTATGCCAAAAGCCCTCTATACATCGTTGCCTTCGACCATAATTCTCCATTTTCCGTATTGAATTTATACCTCAACTCTTGATCATAAATACCAATGTATCCATCTTCATCTTGTGTTTTCAATACCCCTTGAATATACTTTTCTACTTTTTTAAGGCCCGCCTTATCATTTAAAAGAATAACATTTCTAATGTACCCATCCCACCAGTTAGACTGGGTTTCACTGTTCCACCATTTGTATTGTTCAGAACCTTCGGTGTCACCTTCTTTATTGTTGCCTAAATCCTTCATTTTTGAGTTTTTATGCAAACGAGCTGAACTATAGATGGGATCATTCATTAAATCAGGGACGATAACATCTAAATTCCCTACGAATCCCTCCACATCTTTTTGCATTTGTGATTTGATCCAGCCGGCAGGTTTCACACTTCCAAAGGGCAATATTTGGTATTTTTCTTCCCCTTTAATCGTGGATTCGGTTTGTGATTTCACAAAGAAAGAAGCAAGCATGAATAGCACGAGATATAGTTTCTTCATGGGTAATTAGGAAAAATTATGATGTGAGTACATTTTCTTCTGAAGGTTGATTCCCATTTAGAGGAGAATGCTTGCCTTTTTTACGGTTCAAAATTATTTATTCAACATTGATCAGATTAACATAAATTTGTTAAACTATAAGACAATATTGAATTCTAATTGAAATTAATGCCACATATAAGTTAATATTAAGCTATGAAAGCAAAATTAGAAGATATCGCCTCCGAAAAAGGACATTCCAGTTTTTATGCCTATCGGTTTCGGGTCCCCTTTTTTGAATTTAAATGGCACTACCATCCTGAGTACGAATTAACATGTATCCTAAAAGGAAATGGTTATCGAATTGTAGGCAATTCCTATGAGCAATTTGTGGAAGGTGATTTAGTTTTATTGGGGACTAATTTACCTCACACGTGGTCCACTAAATTAAATGACGCTAGCCATTCTGAGGCCGTTGTTATTCAATTTTCAAAGGAGTTTATTTCCCCCTTTATCGGGCTTAACGAAGGGCATTTGATAAAGAATATGCTAGAGGCCTCGGCTAGGGGAATGCGATTTGAGGCGGATGAAACATTTGGCTTAAAAATGATCGAATTAACCGAGAGCAAAGGGGTAGAAAGAATCATAAAATTAATTTCTTTATTAGATGATTTATCGCAAAAAGCAGCTGCTATTATTGCCCCTAATACATTTCACAACATCGTCTCTAAGAAAAGTGAAATGCGCATAAACACCGTGTGCGTTCATATCCAGAACAACTTCTATAACAACTTGTCTCTAAAAGAAGTAGCTGACCTGATAAGTCTAACGGAAAGCAATTTTTGCAAGTTTTTTAAAAAGGCAACAGGAACAACTTATTCTAATTACTTAAATGAAATAAGGATAAATGAGGCGAGTAGAATGCTGGTCCAAACAGATAAAACCATTAGCCAAATATGCTTTGATTGTGGTTTCGAAACCTTGAGTTATTTCAATCGCGTGTTTTTGAAAAAGAAGGCCATCACCCCCTCTGGCTACAAAAGAAATCAACAAGAATACTCTCTCCCGTAGCCTATATCAATAATTATGGCGGTTTTAGGATAGTTAAACGAATGTATATAGACTAAAGATGCAACTGCGTTTATTTGTCTACTACCATGCTACAAAATTGAGAAAATCTTATTTATAAATAGCGCCTATTCTCACCCTAGTAATTTACCATATAGCGTTGCTATTTTCGCCTTCTGAGCCACTAATGCTGCCCCCTGAATACTGGCTTTTCTAGCCTCCCATAAAGCGGGCATGGCAACCTTGCCTCGCGAAAGCGAATACATCCAGAATAGATCGATGAAATTAATAAAGAGATTAGCTCGATAAAAGGTGGACGCATTTTCTAGCTGAAATCCGAATTTTTGTAAGGTTCTATCATTGAAAAAATAGGACGTACCTACGATCGTGACAGATTCAGGAATCTGCTTATTTTCGATTAGAGAAATTAGCTCTACTAATCCTTTCAAATGATAGGCAAGTATCCTATTTCTTAATTCAATTCCAGGCTTACAATTTCTCAAGACAAACAGATGATCAAAACTCGTTCCGCTATGTAAATCGATCTGTTTCTCGTTCGCCATATAGCCTAAAAGCATGGGAGAATAATAGGTATAGCCCCCTGTTAATTTAAAAATAGGCGTATACAAAAATTGGCTAATGGGAACGTATAAAATGAACGCTGCGTAAAATAAGGGTTGATCAGAACCCTTTTCGATGATCAAAACCGCCAGAAAAAAACCAGCCAAAAGGAATAGAATGGATTCGATCCAGACTAAAGCTTTTGGCTGGTTGTAAAAGTCATTCATTCGTTATTTGTTATTCCAGCCATCTATAATGCCGGCTTTAATTTGATCGT
>JBILCC010000172.1:0-3348 GCA_044353355.1 Aquirufa sp. | reverse complement strand
TGGATACGAGTCTTTTAAGGACCGGTTATAAGAGTGGAGAAGATCGGTCTCGAACCGACGACCTCTTGCATGCCATGCAAGCGCTCTAGCCAACTGAGCTACATCCCCATTAAAAATTCACTTTAACTCCAAGGCCACCCTGGATGTGGATATAAAATGGATTAGGTAATAATTCTGAATACATACCAAGCTCCGCAAAGAAGGAAAGATTAGGAGCGTCAATAGGAAAATATTCAACACCTGCTATTCCAGCCCCACCTATTCCTCGTTTCGTTACTGGGAAAATGGAATTATCTAAAAAGAGGTTTCTGGAAACATATTGAGGGCCAACCCCATAATAATAATGCAAATCTGAATTTATGAGTGTAGGTCTATGCCATAAATATAAGGCATTTATTGAAAAGCCAATATTTTGAAAACTTCCATTTTGATAGGAACGATTAGTACCCCAAAGGCCACCATAGGTTCCCATATTGAATTCTAACGCATTCTTACCATTAGGAAGATAACGTTTAATCATAAATCCACCAGGTTCTCCCACTCTAAATCCAGCTGCCCAATCTTTCATCTGTGCCTTTGCTGACGTAAGACAACTTAAGAGAAATAGAAGAAGGATGAAGCGTCTCAACATATTAAGCTGAATAGAATTGGTTGATTAGACTAACTAATTTATCGTTTTCTTCTGACATACCAATCGTTATCCGTATAGAATCTTCACACAAGGTTACAGAACTACGGTTCCTGGTGATCAATTTAGACTCAATTAGATAGTTAAATAATTCAGTTGCGCGTTTAAAGTGGACTAATATGAAATTAGCATCAGAAGGATAAATCTGAATTACTTCTGGGATATTTTGTAAAGAACTTATTAACCGATTCCGTTCTGATAATATCAAATGAACAGACTCATCCTTAAACGATAAATTCGATAGAGCTTTAGATACAATTTCCTGCGTCGCTCCCCCAATATTATAGGGTGGTTTTATTTTATTCAATAAGCTAATGATAGCTGGATTTGCAAAGGCCATTCCTAACCGCAAGGAAGCTAATCCATAAGCTTTGGAAAGCGTCTGCATCACGATAACCTGAGGGTATTTCGCTAATTCTAAATTGAAACTTGGTTCATCTGAAAAGTCAATATAGGCTTCGTCAATAATAATAAAACCTGATTTAAAAGATTCTATCAACGTATAAATATCCGAACGATTTAATTTATTCCCGGTCGGATTATTAGGCGAACAAAGGAATAATAAACGTGTATTTTGATCTACCGTCTGTAATATTCCCTCTACATCTAATTGATAATGCTGAGTTAAACTAACCTTACGCTGCTCAATATGATTTATCGAAGCGCTCACCTCATACATGCCATAGGTAGGAGGGCACAATATAATATTGTGGACACCTGATTGACATGTCATTCGCATGATTAAATCGATGGCCTCATCAGACCCATTTCCAAGAAATATTTGATCTACTGTACAAGATTTAATGGCGGCTAATTGCTCTTTAATGGCTAATTGCAAGGGATCTGGGTAGCGATTCCAATTTTCAGAAACTCCTGAACCTAATGGATTTTCATTCGCATCTAGAAATACTCCCTCTTTACCTTTAAACTCATCTCTAGCTGATGAATAAGGCTTCAATTTCCAAATATGAGGTAATATGAAGTTTTCGAAATTCATATTTAGTTGATTCTAATTTTAACAGCATTTGCATGAGCCTGAAGTGACTCAGCCTCAGCCATATCAATGATGGTCTTGCCTAATTGCTCTAAACCCTGTTTAGAAATGGATTGCAAGGTGATTTTCTTCGTGAACGAGTCTAAATTAACCCCAGAATAGGCTCTAGCAAATCCATTGGTTGGCAGCGTATGATTTGTTCCTGAGGCATAATCACCCGCAGATTCAGGAGTATAATGTCCTAAGAAAATAGATCCTGCATTGCGTATATGTTGTGAAAAACTTTCCGCATTGTCACATGCTAAAATCAAGTGTTCTGCGGCGTATTCGTTTAATAAGTCAATAGCTTCTGCTGATGTATTCACTAAGACAAATTTAGAATTAGCTAGCGCTTTCTCAGCTAAGTCTTTTCTAGGTAATTCAGCTAATTGAAGTTTGATTTCTGTGATCGTTTGTTCCAAGATATCAGAAGAGGTGCTTACTAATATAACTTGTGAATCTGCGCCATGTTCTGCCTGTGATAATAAATCAGAGGCGATGTAAGCTGGATTAGCCGTTTGATCAGCATATACAGCTACTTCTGATGGTCCAGCCGGCATATCAATGGCTGTGCCTAATCGGTTGGCATACATTTTAGCCGCAGTAACGTATTGATTTCCTGGACCAAAAATTTTATACACTGCTGGAACGCTTTCTGTACCTAAACTTAAAGCTGCAATTGCTTGTGAACCACCTACTTTAGCCATCTTTGTTACTCCACATAATTTAGCAGCGTAGAAAATAGCAGGGTGAGTAGCTGGAGTACAAAGAATCACTTCCTGGCATTCAGCGATGCGAGCCGGAATGGCTAACATTAATACGGTAGAAAATAGGGGAGCTGTTCCTCCAGGAATGTAGATTCCTACTTTATCGATTCCTGTGGCTTTTTGCCAACAAACCACACCCGGATTAACTTCAATTTTATTGGGAACTAACTTTTGAGCCGCGTGAAAGGCATATATATTAGCGTAGGCATGATCGATCGCCTTTTGTAATGCTGGTTCTGTAAGAGCTGCCAATTCATCTATCTCTTTCGAAGTGTACAGAATAGCGTCAATGTCTCTCTTTTCATAGGTCGCCGTTAATTCACGTAAGGCTTGATCGCCTTTCGATTTAATTTGGCTAAAAACGCTAGAAATTAAAGCATCTAATTTTCCCTGCTCTAAAGCCGGGCGCTGACAAATAGCTGCATAATCTGAACGAGAAGGATAATTAATTTGTGTAAACATGATTAAAGAATCATTTTTTCTATCGGTAAAACTAATATTCCTTCAGCCCCTGCTTCGCGCAAGTTTTCAATGATATTCCAAAAGTCATTTTCCTCAATCACTGAATGCAAAGAGAACCAGCCTTTTGTCGCCAAGGGTAATACAGAAGGAGATTTCATGCCTGGTAATAAGGCTGTCACTTTTTCAATATTTTGCTCTTGTACATTTAAAACTACGTATTTAGCATTTTGTCCTCTTTGAACCGAATCTATTCTAAATAATAATTTATCTAGAATAGATTGCTTTTCTGATGATAAAGAATTGTTAGAGATCATTACCGCTTGACTCTGGAAAACGGTAGCAACTTCTTTAAGGCCATTACTTAATAAGGTTCCACCTGTAGACACAATGTCGCATAT
>JBILCC010000147.1:0-4104 GCA_044353355.1 Aquirufa sp. | reverse complement strand
TGATGCAGCATGGGAAAGACTACATGGTAGATAAGCCGGGGATTACTAGCTTAGAGCAACTTGCCGATGTTCGTAAGGTCCAAAAGGAAACCAAGAAGATTTATTCCATCTCATTCAGTGAGCGTTTTGAAAATAAAGCAACCGAACTAGCGAGTCAATTAGTAGCTTCGGGAAAAATAGGTAAGGTCATGCAAACCTTAGGAACTGGGCCTCACCGAATGAGTGTAAACTCCCGTCCTGACTGGTTTTTTGATACCAAATATTATGGGGGAATTATTACGGATATTGCCTCTCATCAAGTAGATCAATTCTTGCATTTTACAGGATCGACGCAAGGAGAAGTGGTTGCTTCCCAAATTGCGAACCACCATCACCCACAATACCCTAAATTCCAAGATTTTGGAGATCTATTGCTTAGAAGCAATAAAGGTTCTGGCTATATTCGAGTGGACTGGTTTACGCCGGATGGTTTAAATACCTGGGGTGATGGCAGGCTGACGATTTTAGGTACAGATGGCTATATGGAAGTACGTAAAAATACAGACATAGCCTCTCCGCATGGAACAGGAAGCCATTTATATGTGGTCACGAATAAAGAGACCTTGTACATTGATTGCAAAGATGTCAACCTTCCACATGGAGAATTACTTGTCAATGACGTCTTACATAGGACGGAAACGGCGATGACACAGGCGCACTGTTTCTTGGCGACAGAATTAGCTTTAATTGCACAAAAAAATGCAACAAACATATCTATCAAAGCATGAAAAGGAGAAAATTTATCAATAACCTAGCCTTAGGTGCCGTGGGGACATTCGGCTTCCCAACTATCGTTCCTGCGAACGTTTTAGGTGGCAAAGATGCCCCAAGCAATAAAATCAACATTGCCCAAATCGGATGCGGCCGTATCGCGCGCACCCACGACTTACCAGGAACTTGGAAGCACGATAAGGCGCGCATCATGGCGGTGTGTGATTTAGATCGCCATCGTACCGAGGAGACGAAGCAATTAGTCGAAGAATACTACACGAAGAAAACGGGACAATCGAATTACATCGATGTGAAGATGTACGATGATTACCGCGAGATGCTTTTGAATAAGGACATTGATGCGGTGATGATTAGTACGCCGGATTTTTGGCATGCACAACCAGCGATGGAAGCTGCACTAGCTGGCAAGGATATTTACTTGCAAAAACCGACCTCTCTGACCATTCACGAGGGCCGTCAACTAGCTAATGTAATTAAGAAAACAGGTCGTATTCTGCAAGTAGGGACGCAACAACGTTCTACGTCTCAATTTAGGATTGCCGCAGAACTAGTGCGTAATGGTCGCATCGGTAAATTGCACACCGTTAAAATCGGTTTGCCAGGCGATCCATCTGGCCCTCCTGCGCCTGCTATGCCAGTGCCGAAAGGTTTCAATTTTGATATGTGGTTAGGCTCTACCCCTGAAATGGCTTACACGGAGATCGCGGTTCATCCTCAAAAGGGATACGATCGACCGGGTTGGTTGCGTATGGAGCAATTTGGCGCGGGAATGATTACGGGTTGGGGTCAGCATCATTATGATTCCGCTGCCTGGGGAATGGACACAGAATATACGGGACCGATCTCGGTAGAATCAGTAGCTGAGTTTCCTAAATCAGGTCTTTGGAACGTCCACGGGGACTTTATGTCGAAAGCTGAGTACGCAAATGGCATCACGATGTACACTTCAGGCGGCTACCAAAATGGTATTCGCTACGAGGGTTCTGAGGGGTGGATTTTTGTGTCGCGCGGCGATTATGCAGCTACACCAAGTGATCCTACAGCGAAAGTGAGATCGAAAGCCTTAGATGCGTCTGATCCGAAGATTTTACAATCAGTAATCGGAGAAAACGAGATTCACCTATACAATTCTCCAGACCAACATGGTAACTGGCTGGATTGTATCGAGACACGAAAAGAACCAATTTCTCCTATTGAGATGGGGCACCGCGCTTGTACGGTTTGTTTAATTACGCACATTTCGATGAAAATACCGCGCAAACTGCAATGGGATCCTACCAAGGAACAATTTGTGAATGATGCGGAAGCTAATACGTGGTTACGTAGAGCACAACGTGCACCCTACGGAACGGATCGGATTAAGTTTTAGATTTTTTCTACCTTTCTGACGTTCTTGTTGATGATGTCAGATTCAACGACGCCATCACGTAAACGAATGATACGGTGGGCATACTGGGCAATATCGTCTTCGTGGGTAACCATGACGATGGTATTGCCTTTTTTATGCAATTGATCGAAGAGGTCCATGATCTCGTACGAGGTTTTGGTATCTAAGTTACCCGTAGGCTCATCGGCTAATAAGATAGATGGATCGTTTACTAGGGCACGAGCTACGGCTACACGCTGTCTCTGGCCCCCTGAAAGTTCGTTCGGCTTGTGTAAGGCGCGGTTGTCCAGGCCAACCCCTTTCAAGGTTTTCATGGCAATCTCAGTACGTTCTTTTTTAGAATAGCCGGCATAGATTAAAGGCAAGGCTACGTTTTCTAAAGCTGATTGGCGAGGAAGTAGGTTGAAGGTTTGGAATACAAAGCCAATTTCCTTATTTCTAACCGCCGCTAATTCATTTTCTGACATCTCCGATACATCTTGTCCATTCAAGATATATTTGCCCGTAGAAGGGGTATCTAAGCAGCCTACAATATTCATTAAGGTTGATTTACCAGAGCCAGACGGACCCATGAAAGCGACATATTCTCCCTTATTGACAGAGATGGTTACGTCTTTTAAAGCGTCGATCACTTCTTCGCCCATTACGTAGCGCTTAGAAATAGAGTAGGTCTCGATAATTTTAGTCATAGCAATCAAATTAATGAGTTCAAAAATACATCCATTCTAGGAAACAATTCTTCTTTTTCGACAAAAGATAGCGGGGGAGGATGAATTGAGCGTGGGAAGGATGAGAGGTTTTGGCATAAAAAAAGCCCGAACTGATTGCTCGGGCTTTTCTCTATCTTCAAAGAATCTTACAATCCTTTTGCTTTCTTAACTACTTCGTCAGCGATGTTTTGCGGAACGAATTCGTAGTGAGAGAACGTTAACGATGCTGTTGCACGTCCTGAAGACATCGTACGTAAATCTGTTACGTAACCGAATAATTCAGAAAGAGGCACATCCGCCTTCAAGATAACAGCTCCTTGACGAGAATCCATCCCTTTCATGATACCACGACGACGGTTTAAGTCACCTGTGATAGGTCCAGTATATTCGTCTGGAGTAACAACGTCAACGGCCATGATAGGCTCCATTAACTTAGCACCCGCTTGTTTCGCTGATTCTTTGTAACCCATACGAGCCGCTAATTCAAATGATAATGAATCTGAATCGACATCGTGGAAAGATCCGTGGAATAAACGAACTTTCATTGAATCCATTGGGTATCCTGCCAAAGCACCATTTTTCATTGCTTCTTCGAAACCTTTTTGGATAGCTGGAATGAATTCACGTGGAATCACACCACCCACGATATTGTTAACGAACTCTAAACCTGGTTTGTCATCTTCTCTTGGTCCGATTTCAAATACGATATCAGCAAACTTACCACGACCACCTGATTGTTTCTTGTAAACCTCACGGTGTTCTGTAGTCTTAGTTAAAGACTCTTTGTAAGCTACTTGAGGAGCACCTTGGTTTACTTCTACTTTGAACTCACGACGCATACGGTCGATGATGATCTCTAAGTGAAGCTCACCCATACCCTTGATGATCGTTTGACCAGTCTCTTCGTTAGATTCAACTTGTAATGTAGGGTCTTCTTCGATCAATTTAGTGATCGCTTTAGAGAAGTTATCTGCATCAGCCGTTTTCTTAGGCTCGATAGCGTATCCGATAACTGGCTCTGGGAAGTCCATTGCTTCTAATACGATAGGGTGTTTCTCATCAGAAAGAGTATCCCCTGTTTTGATGTCTTTGAAACCTACTACCGCACCGATATCACCAGCACCTAAACGCTCGATAGAGTTTTGTTTGTTCGCGTGCATTTGGAAGATACGAGAGATACGCTCCTTATTTCCTGAACGGTTGTTCAATACATAAGAACCTGAATCTAATCCACCT
>JBILCC010000146.1:0-4172 GCA_044353355.1 Aquirufa sp. | reverse complement strand
GGCGAGAAATAGCGCTGAGTGGGAATATGCGGGTATTCGATGGTTTGGAGAGATAAAGAGTCGATCCATTTCTCGCTACCTGACTGAATGTGTAACTGGATGTTACTCGAAATTTTTCCTTCTTGTAAGGAAGCCTCTGAAAATGAGATTGGCCATTCGCGCTTCTCTCCTGCTTTCATTCCGTCATTTAATGTGATGTTTGCCAAAACCGTAGCTCCCGACTTCACCTCTATCTTCCCTGGCTTCAGTGGGGCTAGGGCAGTAATGGAGATTTGGGTGGTTTTGGTTGATTTACTTCCTTTTGGTAATAAAACAACCGTCGAACTTAGATTAAAGACCGTTTTCGGACTAATCGCAATAGGTTGTAAGATTTCCCCTTTCACTGGGTCAATAATCAATTCCTGTACGGGCTTTTCAACACTAAACTCCTCGCCTTGGATATGGAAAACTGCTTTTACTGTAAAGGCTTGATCTACTTTAGCTTGTCCAATTTTCTGTTGATTGCTTACGTTGAAATGACCTGTCGCTTTAGCTTCTTGTATCCAATACGGTTGCGTGATGGGCGCGGAGGCCGTAATGCTTCTGTTGAATGGATATTTTTTATAAGGTTCAATTTTACCTCCGAAGGTGGAATCAACACCAGCAAATGAAATGGTCACATTATCTACACTGATAGGAGCGCGCACGATAAACTCCGTCTTAATAGGGAGTTTTTCACCCAAAGCAACAATTCCTTGAGTTGTCGTCGCACCTACGTACATACCAGAAGCATTGACTACCCAGGCATCTATTTCAGCTAATTTTTTCTGCGTCCAAGGGCTTAGAGGCAGTGATTTGATTGACTTTTTCAAGCTAATAAGTGCCGGAATACTTTCATAGGGCTTCTCCGGGTTATAGCCTTTAATAATGGGTGTGATTAAGCCATCGATGTTTGCATTGACGCGATTCCAAGTAGCATCTACCCCATCCCATAAGAAATCTTTAGGAGCTTCACCTCCTAGAGTCGCGAAATATTCTGTGCTTCTGCCATGGTCAACAGCAAATCCAAAACCTTGAGATTTATGTTGGCTACGGCTGAAAGCGGCTAATTCGCCTGTGCTTTGGCCTAAAAAAGGCAGATAATCACCTATGTTCACTTTGAATTGAGATTCAGCAATAGTTGAATTCCCCGTAGAACCCGGGAAACGAAACGTGTTCCAAAGTAAGCGTTTAGCCTGCCAAATATCCACGCCTTGCTTTAACTGCTCAGGAAACATCTTCGAATCAGCCGCTGCTTTGTAGGCTTCAATAGCTAAGGCCGCGGAGGCCGAGTGATGTCCATGACCAGCGCGCGCATCTGGAGGGAAACGAGTGAATATGATGTCTGGACGTGTTTTTCGGATTACCCAGACTAAGTCTGCTAGAATTAATTGTTTGTCCCAGAATGCCAAAGCTTCATCTGTCGATTTCGAAAATCCAAAATCAAAAGCTCTAGAAAAATATTGATTCGCTCCATCGATTCTTCGCGCGGCTAACAATTCCTGGGTTCGGATAAGTCCTAAAGGAACCCCTTGTTCGTCTCCTATCAGGTTTTGGCCTCCATCTCCCCTCGTACACGCAAAATAGTTGGTCTCCCAATGTTGTTGCTGAGCAAACCAAGTTAACATGTGTGTACTTTCATCATCTGGATGAGCGGCCACGTGTAAAACGGATCCCAAGACCCGTAATTTCTGAAGATCTTCGCCTAACTGAGCGGACGTACGCGGCTGTTGAGCTAGTGCAGGAATGGCCAATAAGGCCAGTAGGATAATTTTTTTCATTAGTTCAGCATGTTTCTGTTCCAAGGGCCACGGTAGTTTCTAGCTAATAAGGAAGTGGCTTCAGGATCGTTTAATATTGTTTTAGTACCAGGATCATAGGAAAGAGGTCTACCCAGTTTCATTGATAAATTAGCAATAATACAGGAAGCGGTCGAAATGTGTCCTTCTGAAATATCGGCCACTGGTTTTGTTCCTTTATCTATGGCTGCTAAGAAATCAAGCATGTGCCCACGCGTAGCTGGCGCTGCATTTAATTCAATGCGGTCTTCTTTTAAATCTTCTGGGTATTTCTCTTTTTCATAGACCACGTCCATGTGTAATTTTTCTGCTTTGGAGTCTGTGGGCGTGAAATCGTATTTCATTGTGCTCATTCGTAAGGTTCCTTTTTCCCCATAAATGGTTAATCCCCACGGATATTCTGGATCTGGTGCTGTGCCCCAGCTTCTATGTTGCCAAACACAATTCAAGCCATTGTATTCAAAAACAGCCGTTTGCGTGTCAGGAATGTTGGATTTGCCCTCTTTTTGGACATAAATCCCTCCTTCCGAACTCACGCGGTTAGGCCAACCTAAATCCAGCATCCAGCGCGCCGTATCGAACATATGAATACACATATCGCCCATAATTCCATTGCCATATTCCTCAAACGTTCTCCACCAGCGGGTGTGAGGTAAGCCATCGTAGGGACGCAATGGCGCAGGACCCGTCCACATCTCATAGTCAAAATAGTCAGGTACTGCTTGAATAGGAGGATTACCATTATTTCGCATATGGTAATAGCAATACATTTCCACGTGGGCAACTTTTCCCAATAAACCTTTTTCTACAATTTCTTTTTTAGCCTGAATCAAGTGTGGCGTACTCTTACGTTGAGTTCCTACCTGAACCGTTTTGCCGTATTTTCTAGCTGCCGCTACCATCGCCTCACCTTCTAGCACATCTACTGAAATCGGTTTTTGGACATAGACGTGAGCTCCTGATTTAACTGCATCGATCATCTGTAAGGCATGCCAATGATCAGGGCTTCCTACAATGGCAATGTCTAATTCATTTTCCTTCAATAATTGGCGGTAATCGCCATAAAGGCGCGGTGTTTTACGCGATTTTTGACGTGCTGCTACGAGCTTTCCAGCCTCTGTTAATTGATTTCGATCCGGATCACAAAGCGCGACCACTTCCACAGGTACCACTTGCATGAGTCGGAATAAATCACTCTTACCGTACCATCCGGTACCAATTAAAGCAACTCGATAGGGTCTAGCAGGATTTACTAAATCTAGTCCATAAGCGCCAAAAGTCGACAAGGCTAAAGCGGCCGAGGCCCCTTTCATAAAATGTCTACGGTTAATGTGGAATGTTTTCATAGGATGATCGCTAATACTGATTCAGCCGGTATTTCTAGGTTTATTTTTTCAATGCTTATGTTCTTTTTACGTCCCTCATTTTGGACTAAAAGTACTTTTTTTCCATCAGGGCGCTTAAATGCGGTGGCTTGAATTCCCTCAGGAACTTCAATTCCTAATCGAATCGATCCGGCAGGTATAAATCGGGCCGCCTGCATAACAATGTAGTAAGATGGATTACGTGTGATATCCTGACCTGAGATGGTTAATGCGCCTAAGCATTCTGTGCAACCTCCAGGCGTATGTGGGCCATAGCTAGGATCATTGGCTAAATTCCATTCAATGGCCGTTTTAGCGTGATTGTTGACTGCCCCTATGATGACATTTTTGATGTGCCACATAAAATCACCCGTAAAGTCGCCTTTGTTGCCTGTCCATTGCTCCGTAAAATAGAGGTCTTTATCTGGATGCGCTGCTTTTACTTTACTTAAGGCTGAAATATCCCCGTTATACAAATGAAAGGCAGAACCACTCACATATTTTTTAGCCTCTGCATCATTTAATAAGTCTATGGCATATTCTGGATGATCGCAATTGTGATCGTAGACGATAATTTTGGTCGTAATATTCCGTTTTTTGAATTCGGGGCCCAAAGCTGTTTTGATAAAATTAGCTTGCATCTGTGAAGTCATCAACATACTTGGATTATTGCCTGGATGAAGTGGTTCATTTTGAGGTGTTAGCGCCCAGATGTTAATTCCCTCCTTCGCCATGGCTTGAAGGTATTTGGCTAAATAAACTGCATAAGTCTGGTAGTGTTTTTCTAACAGTGATCCCCCTTTACTTTCTGCGTTATCTTTCATCCAAACAGGTGGAGACCAAGGGGTCGCCATGATTTTAATGGCTGGATTAATCGCGATGATTTGTTGTAATAATGGAATTAAATCAGCTTTTGAAGGCTCCAGGCTAAATTTTCTGGGTTTGTCTTCGTACGAAAATACGGTAGCATCTAAATCTGTGGCTCCTACTC
>JBILCC010000006.1:0-34384 GCA_044353355.1 Aquirufa sp. | reverse complement strand
CTACATCATCGATGAGGTGCATATGCTTTCGGCAGCCGCCTTTAATGCCTTTTTAAAAACCTTAGAGGAGCCTCCTTCCTACGCTATTTTTATCTTAGCAACGACGGAAAAACATAAAATACTGCCTACGATTCTATCGCGTTGCCAAATCTTTGACTTCAACCGAATTCAATGGAAAGATATGGCGTCTCACCTTTCTTCCATTGCAGAAAAAGAAGGGATAAATGCAGAGCCAGCGGCATTAGAATTGATTTCCATTAAAGCCGACGGAGGTCTTCGCGACGCTTTATCGATGTTTGACTTAAATGTGACCTTCTCTACAGACAATTCGCTGAGACACGCGGATGTGTTGGAAAATTTACACATACTGGATAGCGATTATTACTTCCAATTAACAGAATTCTTTGTTAATCAAAACCATACAGATGCACTCGTTTTATTAGACGAGATTATGCGCAAGGGTTTCGATGGTCAACAGTTTATTGCTGGCCTATCTGAGCATTTCCGCAATTTGTTATTTGCTAAAGATCCGAAGACACTTGCCTTAATGGAATTAAGCGAAGAGAATCGGAATAAATTTCAAGCACAGTCTGCGAAAACGTCTGCCTCCTTCTTATTATCTGCCATGAACCTTTGCTCTCAGTGCGAGATTCATTATAAAGCAGCGAAGAACGCGCGTTTACACGTCGAATTGACTCTTTTAAAAATCAATTACTTGCCGTCGGTTTACCAACCTACCGCAACTCAACCTGCGGTGGAGGGTGGCGCCGGAAAAAAGTCTGAGAGTAAACCGATAGCTAAGGCTTCGGTTTCTGAGCCTGAGCCAGAGCCAGAAGTTAATCCTAGTAGCACAGAAGCCGCTAATACAAGCACCACTAGCCATATCGAAGAGGCTAAGGTTGTTGCAGATACTACTGTGGAGACAAGTGTATTACCTACACCAGCTACTCCTGTAGCTCAATCTGAGCCAGCAATAGAACCACAAACAATCAGACCTACTAGTCATGGATTACGTAGTGCAAAGAAAGTGGTCAGCGCAAATCAACTCGAAAATGAAGCAGAAGCAGGCATCATGGCGGATAAAGTTCAGCAGGAGCCGTTTAGCTTCGAAGAGTTAAATTTTGTCTGGACTCAAATTGCTCAAGGTTTCAAAACAGGCAATTTCATCAACAAATTTGTGATGATGAATCGAGAAATTAGTCTCATAGATTCCGTAATACATTTGAAGGTGGAAAGTGAAGTCCAGGTGCAACAATTTAATGAGTCTTTGAAACTTGAATTAGTTACTCAACTACGAACAAAATTGAAAAATGATTCGATAGATATAGCTTTAGATCTAATTGAAGGAGATATTTCAGACAAAAAATTGATTTATACTCAGTCGGATAAATACGACTTCTTATCGCAAAAACATCCTATTTTAATCGAAATGAAACAAAGGATGGGATTAGATCACGAATTTTAGCGGATTTGGCCTTGACCAATTCCAATCCATTTTTCTGTTACTAATTTTTCCAAAGCAAAAGGACCCCTTGCGTGCAATTTTTGAGTAGATATGCCTATTTCGGCACCTAAGCCAAATTCTCCTCCATCCGTAAAGCGTGTTGAGGCATTCCAATACACCGCCGCTGCATCCACTGTAGATAGGAAAAACTTCGCTTCTGTTTCATCACTTGAAACAATCGCTTCCGAATGGCGAGACGAATAGGTTGAAATATGATGAATAGCTTCAGGCAAATCTTTAACTACTTTAATCGAACAGGCAAAATCCAAGAATTCACGCCCGAAATCTGACTCAGTGGCTTTTTCTATAAAGGGATATCCCACTACCTTAAGTGTATCGTAAGCCGAAATGTCGGCGTAGATCTTCACTGAGTATCGTTTTAATGGTGCTGCTACTAATCTGAGAAATTCCGCCGCTATCGATTGATGCAAAACGACGGTATCTAATGAATTGCAGACAGATGGGCGAGAGACTTTGGCATTCACTACAATAGCTACAGCCATCGCAAGATCTGCTGATGCTCCCACATAAGTATGGCATACACCTGCTCCGGTTTCTATCGTAGGCACTAAGGATTCCTTGCGCACCCGCTGAATCAAAGCTTCCGATCCACGGGGAATAATCACATCAATATACTTAACCGCGGTCAAAAGTGTCGTCACATGCGCACGATCCGTGGGCATCAAATAGACCAAATCTGTCGAAAAACCATGTTTTTCTAGCGCGAGGTGAATCAATTTAACTAAAATCGTATTCGTGTGAAAGGCGTCCGAACCGCCACGCAGAACGACGGCATTTCCGGAGCGGATACAAAGCGCTGCTACATCAATGGTTACATTAGGACGAGACTCAAAGATCACCCCTACCACTCCGAGCGGTACGGTAATTTTAGACAATTCTAAACCATTCGAAAGCGTTTTCTTAAATAATACCTGACCCGATGGATCTGGCAATTGCATGACAGAAAGTACACTATCAGCTAAAGCAACTAATCGTTCATGCGTTAAAAGAAGGCGATCTCGCATTGGATGATCGCTTGCCATTTGGTCAACATCCTGTTGATTTTCTCTTAAAATTTCAGTCGAATTCTCTCGAATCAACTCAGCTAGACTTGCTAACACCTTATTACGCAAATCTCCGCTTGACATTGCAAGAGAAGAAGCGGCAAAACGAGTACGTTGAAATTGAACTAGAATGGATGACATTAACGTAAAATTTTGATTTGCTGCACTGAACCTTCATCCGTTTTCCAAGAAAATAAGTAAGTGCCGGCTGGGTATGAAGACAAATCCAACGATTGAATTTGCTCACCTGAACTAAAACTAGCACTTTTAGGGAACATAATCATACGTCCCATTGCATCAGAAATAAAATAAGTTACAAGGGAAGGTTTGTCTAGACTAAATTTCCATTGAAAAAATCCGGATGAAGACGGATTAGGAAACAATATAGCGGACGCATTTTCTTCGCGAACTGCCAATATTGGACTATCAAAGATAGCCATTTGGGCATCCAACCAGGTTAGACGTCCCTGAATCCAATTTTTCAACCAGTTCACTTCATCGCTCAAAGTTGAACCAACATAATAATTAGGCCATATTTTCTTACCCATTAAAGGGAATTTTTGAAAATTTCTCGTAAGTGGGTCCTTTAATACAACCTGAGCCGAATCAATCGTAGCATAAATAGATTTTGTTGTTAAAAAGGTCGATCTAACAGCTTTCCATCGGGTTGCTAATGCTTTACGGAAACTTGCATCTTGCATCAATTTATTCCACCAGAATGGAACTTGCCAACTGTCCTTCTGTCCTCCTTCACTCTCCATGGCTTTGTATAAAAAACCATTTGTCATCCAACCATTATAATAATCGGCATTCCCAAAAGCAATATTGAAATCCCAGGCTGGACCCATCTTTATTTTTCCACCTAAAGACTCTTTGTCTTTGTATAAATAAGTACTTAACCTAAATCCATCCACATTGCGTGTTACTTCATTTAAAATAAAGAAATTAATAAAGGAAGAGACGTCCATGAAATTACGAAAACTAGCTTTTGGATCATTCATATCCTCAGTCATCAGCTTTTGCTCCCAATTATTGATATAATTTTTTATATAATTTATTTGAGTCTGAGTAATGATTCCAAATTGAGGATATTCGATTTGGAATTCACATTTTTGAGTTTCAATAATTCCAGAGGTATAATTGCTTTTCCAAGTGGTAGAAGGCGAACCGCTTGATTTATCTATTTTAAGCAAATAACCGCCTGTTAAATCATCTCCTGTATTTTCTGTAGGATACAAATCTGAGATTTGGACCCGATTCTTACCTTGCTTAACTTTCTCCATTAAGACATAAACCCCACGGTATTCATCATTAATGATAAGCTCAACGAACTTTGTATTACTGTTCAATAAGCCTAAACGATCAGCTAAATTTTGAGCTAAAAAATCACGCATAAATGATCGGTCATTATAGGATGCATTTAATACCCAATCGGATTCTTCTGGCATTTGAACAAGTGACATTTTCTTCGCTTTCAAACCCGTCGAATCAGTCCACAATTCAATACCATAAGGTTTTTTGACTAACCCAGGTAAGAAATAAAAATCAGCCTGAGAAGTAGACCCTCGGTATTCAATTCCGGCAATTGTGCTTAAGGTAGGCGTGTTAGACACTTGGTTAAGCTTGCCTGGACCATTATCAAAAACTTCGAAAACTATCGGAATCTTAGGTTCATCCTTGATGATCCGACTCTTTGTATTTATTCGAATGATTGGCAAATTCGAAGTACTTAGACTTTGGGAAAAAAGAGTCCAAGGGATAAGTACTAGAAAAAATATTTTTTTGATCATTTAAAAATCATATCCTAATGTCAGATACGTTAGAGGAGACTTCACTTCTTTATTTTCAATTCCAAAGGCATAATCAAATTTAACAAAATAGCCAAAAAGAACAGCCCTCGCTCCAATTCCATACCCCACTAAAAATGGGTTTCTAAAATCAGTCACAGTGGCAATGAATGGGTTCGTTTTTCCGCCATAAACATTCGTATTAAATCCATTGGATTTCTCAAAAGGGCTAGAACCTGTCCAAGCTGTTCCAACGTCCGTGAAACCAACAAGTTGAACCGAATTAAGTAAAGAGGAGGATTCTGAAGGCATAATAGACTTTACAGGAATTCTAATTTCTGCATTAAACAATAAATGACTATTTCCGCTTAGTTTATTCAAAGCAAATCCACGCAATGGAGCTATGAAATTACTCATAAAAACATCCCTCCTTGCAAGCCCATCCAGTCCCAAGGGCGTTTCTTGCGTACGCACATCTTGTTTATTGAAAAACCAATTATCCATCCCTCCTAACATAGAGGCCTGCGTACGACTGCCCAATTGATGAGAAGAAGATAAACGAGTAGCTAAATAAAAGGTATTAGAAAGTTTCTTATAATAGCGAGCATCAAATCCTATGCGAGCAAATTCTCCGGACATAACCATATCCTTGTGAGCTTCAAGAGTTGCATTAATTCGATAACCAGTTCTGAGATTATCACCTGATTGAACGGTATTATCAACTTCATAAGAAATTAAGGCACCTGCAAAACCTGAATATTCCTCTGGAGTTGCTAGCGATATTTGATTAAATAGTCGATTCGTTGAATACAAACCAGTCACAGATAATCGACTCAACAGACTAAATGGATAAGTGGCTGTTAAAGCGAATCGATTAAAACGAATTTTCTGCGAATCATTTTCTGTATCTTGACCTAATACCTTCCGATCGTATCGGAATTTAAAATCTAATTTATTGGCTAGGTAAGCATATTCTCCCCAAATATCTGAATTAAGAAGATTAGCAGTAAGAAATGCGCCAGCTTTAAATAAGTGATTTTCCAATAAATCATTTGCTTTAACCTCATAAGCATAGCCAATACCTCTTATGGGATCTGATTTAAATTGTCCTTCTGAACTATTAAAAACAAATGAATTTTGATAGGCAAAAGGACCTACCATTTTACCCGGTTCTCTTTTAAGTCGAATAGATAGTTGTCGATCCAATCTAGCTTTTCTAGCCTTTTTAGCAGCATCAGTCTCAAAGGATGCGACTTCTTGCTCACTAACTGTCGTGGGATTTACCGTATTAATCTTAGGAATCCATTCAGAACCAAGGTATTCATCAAGACTTGATTCAGAATAGCGTTGAATGTTATCCGTTACAATATTTCGCTCAAGAGTATAAACACCTTTAGGTGTCCATTCGAAATTTTGCCAAGCGACAGTTCTAACTTTAGATTGTTTAAAAGAACTATCAGCCATTTGATATCGAATTAACCTAGGTCCACTTGCCTGATTATGCAAAAAATAAGCCACTGAATCTGACTGAATCTTAAAGTTAAATACCTTACCAGAGGTTGAGAATAATCTAGTTGCATTTTCCGGATCCTCTGGATTCCAAATAAATAAAGAGGAAATGGGTGCAGGTGGTGAGGGCAATGAATCAATATACCGATCTGATATATAAATCACCCGGTTATCAGGCATCCAATGGGCCTCTGTTTCATTATAAGCATCTTTAGTAAGTAAACTTAACTTATTTCGCTTTAAATCATAAATACCTATATCTACTTGACCTTTTTCTAAAACGCGAACAAGTGCTTTAGTACCATTTGAAGACACTTTCATGTCTAAATAAGATAAATTCGCGATTTTAAGTTTAGGCTCTGAAGTATAACTCCCTCCTTTATTAACTTGGTAGGTCTTCATCCAAGTAAACCCTTGCTCGTTAAAAAGGACAGAAAGCCTATTATTCCCACTCCAAGAGATTAAAGGCCCTTTCCCATTAGAAATACGATTTAAATCCTTTAATCCAGTTTGCTGGAGCAATTGAAGTTTATCTGTGGTTAAATTATGTAAAAAGACCTGATATCTGCCAGATTCATCTGTGACATAAGCCTCAAAAAGTCCATCTGGACTTGCCTGAAATGAGTTAATTTGATTCGATGGAGGTAAATAAAAAGAGGATGGAAAAACCTTAGAAGTAGCTATTTCTAAATTTTTTGCATCGTTCAAATAATACTCGTACCAATCCTTTAAAAATTTAGAAAATGGTTTTCTAATGGTACTTGATAGGCTTGATTGTTCGCTTCTGATAATCCGTGTTAAATTCAAAATATTACCTATTGCCTGCTTACCGTACGTATTTGCGATATAAGACCAAATAGATTGTCCCAGCAACTCAGCCTCTACACCCGTTGCTAATTGCAGCCTTCTGATTTTATTTTCACTAATAATTTGATAGGTAAAACGTCGCATTTCGGGAGAATCCCCTAAAGCCAAGTAAGCAGACATACCTAAGACAAACCAATCTGAAACATTTAATAATAAAGAGTTTTGCAGCACATCTTTAACACTACCTCCAAACAATAAATCCTGAAGATATACGCGTACAATTTGTTTCGTGATTTCCTGTTTAAAGGCTGCTAAATTATCTTTAAAAGCTACTTCTATTCTGAATTTGGCTAAATTCTCCTCTGCCACATCAGCTGAGTTAGCTAAAGAAATTCCACTGTTACTTTGTAACCAGGTTTCATGATTTGGATACAAAAAAATCTTCACTTTTTGATAAGGTGTATAACTTAGAATCTCCGTTATACGGCTATTATCTGACTCAAGATAGGTCAGGGTCGATTTAGCCAAGGCTTCATTTTTATCAAAAAAATAAACTTCGAAATTAGAACTGCTGATATAATTCCATTGGAAATTTTGGTATTGAATCCGGTGATTCTCCGGAATCCATTGCGATTCTTGTCCATATAGCTTTGTTAAGCCAAAAGACAAGAAAAAAAGGACTGCGAAAAAAGAATTTAAAATACGCATTTAGCCAAAAGACTTTAAAACCAAATTTACAGATTTAAACGGAAAATAAATGATAATATCGCCGAATTGATGCCTCAGAATGAACAGAAGATTTTCCAAGGATTTCGCTAGTCCATTGTTTTGCAAAATAAGGCGCTAAAGAAACTCCTTTGGATCCAAAACCATTAAATATCCCAGATTGTTTGGTAGGATGAAAGCCTATAAATGGTCGACGATCTTGGGTTGCAGGTCTGATCCCCGTCTTTTGTACTACTAACTCAAATTGTGTACAGCCCATCAAGGCTAATTTTTTCGTTAATTCATCTAAGGCCTCCGGTGTTGTTTCGTTTGTAAACTCCTGCCATCCATACGTTGCTCCCACCTTAAATCGTTGAGCACCGAGTGGCAAGACAAATCCATTTTTATTCAAAATAAACTCCTCTGAAAGCTCATTAGAGGCTATTTCCATCAATTCTCCTTTCGCCGGTAAAAAAGGTAAACAAGCCCAAAGTGGGTTTTGTTGACCATGGAATCCCTCGCAAAAGATTGCCTGTTCCCCAGAGTATACTGATTCTACTAGTATTCCCTTCGATGCAAAATAGGCACGAGAAACGCGTAACAAGGCTGCAACATCTACCCAGCCAGCTTGATTCACCCAAACGCCCTCCGAATCCCAACGCAAATAACCGTGGTCAATCTGGTCTTTCCTCTCAACCAACCAGCTCTTCATCTCCTGATTTGCAAAAGGACGAAAAAGTGGCATCGGGTAAAAAAACCGCGTCCCTAAAATCGCCTCTAAGCGCGGGTAAAAATCAAATAGATAGGGAAATAATGCACCCGAAAGCCAAGTTTGTTCTAGTTTTCGACCGGTAACCGGATTAAATATTCCACCCGCCGCTTGTGATGAATTAAAATGAGTTTGAGGTGAATCCCAAATTTCAAAGGGAACCTTTGCCTCCCAAAAATGGTGTGCTAAAATGGTACCAGCAAGACCCTGGCCTACAATAATAAAAGGATTAGCGCTTTTCACCTTGCACGCGACGAACGTGATCTAAAACAAATTCCACCTGCTCATCCATCGTACGATAGGAAGTATCCAAATCAATAGCATCCGATGCACGCTTTAATGGGCCTTCGCTGCGATTTGAATCTATTTCATCTCTTTTGCGCAAATTTTCGATAATATCTTCTAAAGGAAGATCCTCTCCTTTTTGCAAAAGTTCCAATTTACGTCTCTGAGCTCGAATATGAGGCTCAGCTGTCATGAATATCTTCAATTCTGCCTTTGGAAAAACAACCGTTCCAATATCTCGACCATCCATCACAATCCCTTTCTTCTCCCCCATTCTTTGTTGCTGAGCAACCATCGCATGTCTCACCTCTGGAATAGCAGCTACTTGACTCACTAAATCAGAAATATGCATTTTGCGAATTTCTGCTTCGACATTCTCCCCATTTAAAATGGTATCAGAGGCCTGTTTAGCTGGATTGAATTGAAAAGTAATTTCCACATGTGCTAATGCGTCTTTCACTTCTTGCAAATCAGCTAAATCCACTTGTTGCCGATCAAAATAGAGTGCTACTGCTCTATACATCGCACCCGTATCTAAAAAGGCATAATGCAAAGCTGACGCCACATGGCGCGCAGTCGTACTTTTTCCACAAGAAGAGAAGCCATCTAAGGCAATGATAATATCAGACATGCACAAATTGATTAATGGCCATAGCTACCGCTTCAGGCGCTTCGTAAGTCCCTTGATGGCCTACTCTTGGCAAAATTACAACCGATTTTGTTACAAACCGAGTAATAGACTCCGGAGAAATCAAGGCGTCTTGTTCTCCCAAGATAAAAAGGAAGGGGATATCAGTAGTTTGAACAAACGTGGTAAAATCTTTTCGATCCCGCATCGCTTTGGTAGCGGCAATTAATCCAGCAGCAGATAAATCTCGGTACCTGGATGCTAATGCGGAAATGAGTTCTTGTGATGCTGTAGCAAACAAATTAGGCAAAAAAGGCCCTATAAAAAACGAAGTTCCCTTTTTCGCAAGTAATTCGACTGTTCGATCTCGATTCATTTTCTTTTCTTCTGAATCAGGCTCAAATGTCGAATGCAACATTACGACTCTCTTCACTCGATCCGAAAATTGAGACGCTATCTCTAAGGCAATGTAGCCGCCCATCGAATGACCGACTAGAATAAAATCATCACTAAGAGGCAAGGAAGAAACTATTTTACGCGCATAATCAGCCATCGTAGCGCAATCTGTCCATTCTGCGTAAGCGGGACAAATGACAGAAAATGAAAAGGTGTGGAAAGGCAAAAAGTCTGTCCACACCCGTTCATCTTCTCCAAATCCGTGTAAAAATACAAGCTGAGTAGCTGGCATATTAAGCGACCACTTTCATTTGATGGAATACCGTTCTTTCGAACTTCGATTTCGCATAATTCAAATCCACCTCAAAGGTCTTCATTTCCGTCTGCGAAGGAATTTCGTACATAGCATCCGTCATCACCGCCTCCATGATAGAACGTAATCCACGTGCCCCTAATTTATATTGCATCGCTTGCTCGACCATGTATACCAGGGCATCGTGCTGGAAAGTCAACGAAACGCCTTCCATCTCAAAAAGCTTCTCGTATTGCTTCACAAGCGCATTTTTAGGCTCCGTTAAGATCGACAACAAGGCTGTTGTATCCAATGGATTTAAATACGTCACCACGGGAAGACGACCTAATAATTCAGGAATCAATCCAAACGATTTTAAATCTTGCGCCGTCACATATTTCATGATTTGATCCTTCTCAAATGATTCGTGGAAGGTATCATCTCCGGAGAATCCGATCGGACGTGAGTTCAAACGTTTCGCGATATGACGATCAATGCCATCAAAAGCACCACCGCAGATGAACAAAATGTTCTCCGTGTTAACGGCGATCATTTTTTGATCCGGATGCTTACGCCCCCCTTGCGGTGGCACGTTTACTATCGAACCTTCTAATAATTTCAATAATGCTTGTTGAACCCCTTCACCTGAAACATCACGTGTGATAGACGGATTATCAGATTTACGCGCAATTTTATCAATTTCGTCGATGAAAACGATACCGCATTCGGCTTTTTCTACGTCATAATTGGCTGCTTGCAATAGACGCGTTAAAATCGTTTCTACGTCCTCTCCCACATAACCTGCCTCCGTAATCACGGTCGCGTCTGCGATACAAAAGGGAACTTGTAATTTTTGGGCTAAAGTGCGGGCCAAATATGTTTTACCTGTTCCCGTCTCCCCTACCATCAAGATATTCGACTTTTCAATCTTCACCTCGTCATTCGATGGAGCCTGCATTAAACGCTTGTAGTGGTTATACACCGCAACCGATAAATGCTTTTTCGCTTCCTCTTGACCGATGATATAGCCATCTAGGTATTCTTTTAGGTCCTTAGGTTTTACTAATTCGAAGGAATGATTTGTGCCCGCTTTCGCTGCAGCCGCCACTCCCATCTCCTCTTTCACCACCTCATATCCTTGCTGCAAGCAGTTATTACAAATATGGCCATCAATGCCAGAAAGCAATAAACCTACTTCGTTTTTAGGACGACCACAAAAAGAACAACTCGTTTTTTTACTAGCCACTAGACAGTTCTCGTTAAAATCTCATCAATTAAACCATATTCTTTCGCCTCAGCCGCTTTCATCCAATAATCGCGATCTGAATCACGTTCGATGTCTTCGAATGATTTACCTGAGTGTTTTGCCAGGATTTCGTATAATTCTTGGCGAATTTTAACGATTTCACGTGCTGTAATTTCGATGTCCCGTGACTGACCTTGCGCGCCACCTGATGGTTGGTGAATCATCACACGTGCATGCTCTAAAGCAGAACGCTTTCCTGCTGCACCACCCGCTAATAAAACGGCACCCATCGAAGCTGCTAAAGAAGTACAAACCGTCGCCACTTCTGGACGGATGTAATTCATCGTATCGTAGATTCCTAAACCAGCGTAAACTGATCCACCAGGGCTATTGATGTACATCACAATGTCTTTTTTAGCATCCGTAGATTCCATAAATAACAATTGCGCCACAATGATATTAGCCATGTAGTCATCCACTGGAACACCCATAAAGATGATACGGTCCATGATTAGACGAGAGAATACATCGATTTGAGCAAAACGCATCGGGCGTTCCTCAATGATGTATTGTGTCATATCTTCGATTTGGTGCATCGGGCGACTGCCGATGTTATTCATATATTGATCAACCGCAAGACCGTTCAAACCTCTGTGGTGAACCGCGTACTTACGAAACTCTTCTGATGATAACTCCTTTGGATACATAGATTTCAATGTTTAAAAATCAAATTTAGACTTTTTTAGAATTTATACTACCTAGAACACAAATATAAGAACCTTTGTTCACAGAAAACCCCGCAATGTGCGGGGCTTCCAAAAAATATCAGGACAATGTTAAAATTAAAGCGCCGCTGCGATTTCTTTAAACTTGTCTACGTCGATTTTAGTCACTTTGTGAGGAACGTTTGCCACGATCGCAGCAGATACTTTGTCCGCGAACGCTTGGTTGTATAAGTTCATGAAGTTATCTGACTTCGACTTATCGCTCAAGTAACCCATCGCAATTTTCTCAATCATTTCTTCGATACCTGGCTCGTTAGACGATAAATAACCGCCAAACTGTGCACGTACCATATCTTTCGCTTTCTCAACTACCTCTGGATATTCTACTTTCACGTCGAATTTCTCAGCGATTTCGTTCTTGATCAAGTTCCAACGCATATCTTTCTTCACATTATCAAAATCTTGATCGATTTGCTCTGGTGTGAATTTACCTTCGTTGATACGAATCAACCAAGTGCGTAAGAATTTCTCAGGTAAGTCAATCTTAACTGCGTCTAAAATGGCTTTCTCCGCGTCAATACGCAATAAATATTCAGCCTCACGCTTGTAGTTCTCTGTAACGATTGTTTCCACTTGCTCGCGGAATGATTTCTCATCTGTCGCTTTTCCAGCCCCTAATACTTTGTCAAAAAACGCTACGTTTAATTCCGAAGGAACTTGACGCGTAATATCTTCTACTACAAAAGAAACCTCTCCTTTCAAATCAGCTACTTCGTCTTCTTTCTTTCCTGTCGCTAAAGCTAAAGCCTTCGCATCTACGAATACTTTATCAATCGCAAATTTCAAGGTATCGTCTTTTTTCGCACCGATGAACACTTTCTTCGACTTATCGTTGATGGCGTGCATAGGGATCGCAGATTTCTCAACCCACTCACCTTGTGTGAAGGTTCCGAAAACTAAATCGCGGTCTTCTACGGTTTCTGGATGTGTTTGATCGCCAAATTGCTTCTTCAAGTTTTCAATCGTTTCTTCGATTTCTTTCTTGTCAGCTTTGATTTCGTAGGAGTTGATAGCTTTGATTTTGGCCAAATCCACCGTAAAATCTCCGTGGAAACCTAAATCATAATGGAACGTAAATTCTGTATCCTTTTCCCAGTCGATCGCATCTGCCTCTTCTACTGCTGGCAAAGGCTCTCCTACGAGGTTCAATTTATTTTCTTTAATATAATCTGAAACTTCGTGACCTAACATGTGGTTGATTTCGTCTACTAGAGCAGATTGACCGTATAATTTCTTCACAAGAGCTGCTGGAACCATACCCGGACGAAATCCCTTGATGGATGCTTTCTTGCGATAATCTTTCAATTTTGCCTCTACTTTTTCCGCGTAATCTGCTGGAGATACAACTACAGTCAAACGACCTTCTAAATCTCCTGCCTTGTTAAGTGAAATGTTCATTTGTTATTATTTATAATTAGCCTTTAAAATAAAACCCTCAAAACCTTTTTGGTGTTGAGGGCTTGCCATTGGTACGGGTGAAGGGACTCGAACCCCCATGCCTCGCGGCGCCAGATCCTAAGTCTGGTATGTCTACCAATTCCACCACACCCGCGAATTTGGAGTGCAAAGGTAGTCAGCAATTTTAAAAATTCAAAAGCTTTTAAATATAAATATTGGATTAACTTTGGGCAAAAATAAACCTGTTATGAAATTCAGTCGTTGGTATGTGGCATTAATGGTATTCCTTTTAGGAATCATTGCGACATTCATCTACTTAACTGAAACATTTAAGTAGCTATGCAAGCACTCGATTGGATCGTTTTATTGGCTACGATTGGTGGCATTGTGGCCTATGGCAGCTGGAAAGGAAAGCAAACAAAGCATTCCTTGCAGGGTTTCCTGTTAGCCGACCGGGAACTTCCCTGGTACCACATTTTACTTTCTGTGATGGCCACGCAGGCTTCCGCGATTACCTTTTTATCCGTTCCAGGTCAGGCATATCACGATGGAATGCGTTTCGTGCAGTTCTATTTAGGTTTACCTATCGCCATGATTATCCTGTCGGTGACCTTTATTCCGCACTATTTTTCGCTAAAAGTATACACAGCCTACGAGTTTTTAGAGAATCGTTTTGATGCCAAAACCCGGGTACTAACCTCCCTCCTCTTCTTAATTCCGCGTGCCTTATCCACCGGCGTGACTATTGCCGCACCCTCCATTATACTTTCTACCTTATTAGGCTGGGATTTAACCTGGACCAATGCCGTGACAGCGGCTATCGTAACCGCCTATTGTATGTTGGGCGGATCTAAAGCCATTTCCTATACACAGATGTTACAAATGGCTGTTGTCCTCGTAGGAATGGTTTTCGTCGGCGTTTATATTGTTACTCAGCTTCCGGATGAAATCGGCGTCAAAGAATCCTTGCAGATTGCGGGCAAGATGGGCAAGGTCAATCTGATTGATTGGAAATTTGATTTGAATAACCGTTATAATATTTGGTCAGGGATCATAGGTGGCTTCTTTTTACAGTTATCGTATTTCGGTACGGACCAAAGTCAAGTAGGCCGCTACCTTTCCGGTGTTTCTGCAGGTGAGATCAAAAAAGGCCTTTTGATGAACGGTTTCCTTAAGATTCCAATGCAGTTCTTCATCTTGTTAGTGGGCATATTGGTATTTACCTATTACCAATTTAACACCCCTCCTACGTTCTTTAATAAGAATACGGAAGCGGTTTGGGCTACAGTCCCAGGACATCAGGCCATTGATAAGGAGAAAGGGGCGATATTCGCGGCAAAGAAATCGGCCATACTGCAAAAGGATTATTCTCGTTTAAATGACTTAAATAAGCAAGCGGCAGCTACTCAAGAAAAAGCGGTGACTCTTTTAAAAACAGCAAAACCGGAGACAGAGGCACAAGACACGAACTATATCTTCTTGCATTATATCATCAACCAATTACCCATGGGAATCGTGGGATTCCTAATCGCGATGATTCTTCTATCGTCGATGGGATCGATGGCCTCGGCTTTCGGGTCCTTGACTTCTACTTCGATGGTCGATATTTATGAAAGATTCATTGCGCCTGATCGGGGAAACCAGCATTATTGGTGGATATCGAAACTCATTACCTTAGGCTGGGGAGTCCTTTGTTTAGTCGTCGCCCAATTTGCGGTGAACATGGGAAGTTTAATTGAAGTCGTGAATATTTTAGGCTCTTGGTTTTATGGCACTATTTTAGGCGTCTTTTTATGTGCGTTTTATTTACCTAAAACGACGGGAACGCAAGTTTTTACGGCGGCACTGATTGCAGAAGCTTTTGTGATTTATGCTTGGAAAGTAGAGTGGATGGCTTTTCTTTGGCTAAACGTATTAGGCTGCCTATTAGTGATGGCGATTGCTCTTGTATTAAGCCTTATTTCTGGTCCAAAACAGACATCGAAAACTTCACCGGAATAACGGGCTTTTCGTCGAAAGAACGCTCTTTTTTGATGGAATCTACCACGGCCATACCTTTGGTCACTTTGCCGAAAACCACGTATTTACGGTAAAAGCGACTCGCCTGCTCGGTATCTGTCACGATAAAAAACTCTGTGGGAGAGGAGGATTGTAGAGGATTCCCTTCATCGTATCTTGCCATGGCAATTGTGCCACGCACCGGACGAAGCTCATCCAAATATTCTGCCGGCACCAAGTAATTCAAGCGATCAAAATACTCCCCTCCTCCTTGAATACCGATTTCATACACATTACGGTAGAAGTAGCGATCTTCAAAATAACCCATCTTCACTAAGCGAATAAAGTTCACCGAGTGTAAAGGCGTTCGATCGTCTAACTCGATTTCAAAGTCCCCTAAACGGGTTTCTACCTTTATCTTGCGCTCTGTGTTTTGTGCTGCCTGGGCCTGCAATTCCTCTTTGACTTTGGCAGGATCAATCCGCCAATTAGGCTTGCAAGCAAAAAACAAGAAAGAGAATAAAATCAGATAACGCATAAAAAAAGGGGGCCTTTCGAGCCCCCTAAATTAAATAAAATTCTAGACTAAGCGTGAGATGCTTTCTTTCCGAAGAAATAAAGACCTGCAAAAGCAACGATCAAGATACCTGGGAATAGAAGCATGTTAGAAAGTGTTGCTTGGCCAGCTGCTAAATCTGCTACATCGCCTGTTAATCCACTGCTTACAGCCGCTACTTTATTTTTATCAATCCATCCACCAATGATAGGCTGGAACATAGAAGACGAAAACATGCCAATTCCACCCATAATAGACAGACCTAAAGCACCAGTTTTAGGCATAGCCTCAGCCACATACCCTAACATGTTAGGCCAGAAATAACAAATACCTAACGCGTAGATGAAAGCTGCGAAGTACAAGGTTGTTCCTGACATAGTACTCATCATATATAATCCGGCTAATGCAAAAACGGCAGACGCTAATAAAACACCCACTGTATTAATTTTAGCAATAATAGAACCTGCGAAATAACGACCCACGGCCATCAATCCTGTCACCAAGGCTAAAATTAGCATCGGGCTAGCACCCGCTTTCGCTAAAATAGGACCTACCCATTGTTGAGGGCCAAATTCCGAGATAGCTGTTAATGCCATACAAGCCGCCATAAATAAATACAATGGATTTAGCATCGCTTTAAAGCTATCCAGCGTCGAACTTGCGTCAGCCTTTGGCTTAGGGAAAGCTTGACCAGAGAACAAGACCGCGTAAATAACTGTAGGTATAATAATGACCCAAACTTGTGTTTGCCAAGCCATTGCCGCATCCGTCATGAACTTGGAGAGTAAAGAACCTACCACAATTCCACCTGGGAACCACATGTGAAAACGATTCAGCTTACTGCTCATCTCGTTACCCGTATAGGCATCAGCAATCATTGGATTACAAGCCGCTTCCGTACAACCATTTCCTAACCCAATCAAAAGAGTAGAGATCAATAAAGTGTTGTAGTCAACTGCATAAATAGTTAATAAAATACCTGCAGCGTGTGCTACCAAGGCAATTTGCATGATCAACTTAGGTCCAACAGATGTATAAAATATACCTCCTAAAATCATGGAGATTGGAAAACCTAGAAACCACATTTGGTTGATATGACCTAGTTGCTCGTTAGTTAAAGCTAATTCAGATCCTAACTGAGGTAAAATACCTGCCCGAATACTAAATGAAAAGGCGGTAGTGATGAGGGCAAAACAGGACGCCAAAAATAAACGATTGGCATTAACAGTTTGATTCATAATTGTTTGAGGTTTAGATTAATTATATATTTTGGTTATTCTTTAAAAAATTAAATTCTTCATTGGAAAAATCGTAACAAAAAAACAAAAAGTTTTTGGGATAATGGCATGTAAAGGGATTTATTTTTGATACTCTTTTAAAAAAAGAGCGATTTAAAGGCTATAAAACCAAATTTTGCTCTATTTTTGTAACCTATCTAAATCTATCACACTTATGATTCAAGGAGGTTCTGCTACACAGGCAAAATCACGCCAAAGTAGGAAAATCAGAATGGGAATGATCGGCGGAAGTCAAGAGGCTTTCATTGGTGCAGTTCACCGTCGCGGTTCCCAATTAGACGGAGAAATCGAATTAGTTTGTGGCGCATTTAGTTCCAGCGCAGAAAAATCCAAAGCCACCGGAGAAGCTCTTTATCTTCCAGAAAACCGCGTATACGGTTCTTATGAGGAGATGATTTTGAAGGAGAAAGAATTGCCAGAAGGTGAGCGGATGGACTTCGTTTCCATCGTTACCCCTAATCACGTACATTTCCCTGCTGCTAAGATGGCCCTTGAAAATGGATTCCATGTCGTTTGTGATAAGCCAGCGACCTTGAATTTAGCAGAAGCGAAAGAATTAAAGAAAATCATCGATAAATCAGGCTTGATTTTTGCTTTGACCCATAACTACACAGCCTACCCAATGGTGAAAGAGGCGAAGCATTTAGTAGACTCAGGTCAACTAGGTGAAATTCGCAAAATCATCGTGGAATATCCTCAAGGCTGGTTAATTGACCTAGTGGAAGCGACTGGCCAAAAACAAGCAGCTTGGCGAACAGATCCAGCACGTTGTGGTGCCGCAGGTGCCATTGGCGATATCGGAACGCACTGCGAGAATTTGATCGAATACATCACCGGATTACATATTAAAGAGCTTTGTGCAGATCTAACGATCTTCGTAGAAGGTCGTCAATTAGATGACGACGGAAACATATTAATCCATTATAATAATGGGGCGAAAGGTATTTTACATTGCTCCCAAATTTGTAATGGTGAAGAGAATGACTTCAATTTCCGTATTTATGGAAGTAAAGCAGGTATTACTTGGCACCAAATGGAGCCGAATACGATGGTGTTTAGGACGCGCGACGAAGGAGCGCGGATCATTCGTACGGCCGTAGGCCAGCTATCTCCTGCTGCTAATGCGCACACACGTCAACCTGCAGGACACCCAGAAGGCTATGTAGAAACTTTCGCGAACATTTACCGTAATTTCGCTTTTGCACTTAGAGCAAAATGGGAAAGAAAAGCACAAGATCCATTATATGATTTCCCAGGAATCGACGAAGGAATTATGGGGATGGCTTTCATCGAAAATGTGGTGAGATCAGCTCAAGATAATAAGAACAAGTGGACAAAATTTGAACTATAAATAACCATGACTAAAATCAAAGTTGGAATCGTAGGAACCGGTTTTATCGGACCCGCTCATATCGAGGCATTACGCCGCTTACCAAATATTGATGTCGCAGCGCTTTGCGAGGTGACCATTGAATTAGCGGAAGCGAAAGCGAAGCAATTAGGCATTGACCGTTGGTACACTTTTGAGGAGCTATTAAAGCAAGAAGACATTCAGTGCGTACACATTTGTACCCCTAACTTCTTACACTACTCACAGTCGAAAGCAGCATTATTAGCTGGGAAACACGTGGTGTGTGAGAAACCGTTAGCAAAAGACCTACACGAAGCAGAGGAATTAGTCGCATTAGCAGCTAAAACTGGCTTAGTGAATGCAGTTCACTTCAATTTACGCTACTATCCTTTAGTACGCCAAATGAAGACGATGCGTGAAAAAGGCGATTTAGGTGAAATCTATTCGATCATCGGTAGCTATTTACAAGATTGGTTATTCTACAATACAGATTATAACTGGCGTTTAGAGCCGGACAAATCAGGAGATTCTCGTGCTATCGCAGACATCGGCTCTCACTTATTAGACGTTATCGAATATATCACTGGTTTGAAAACAGTCGAAGTAATGGCTGATTTCAACACGGTACACAAAGTACGCAAGAAGCCTTTGAAGCCAGTAGAGACTTATTCTGGCAAGATGTTACAACCGGAAGACTATGCGGATGTACACATTAATACGGAAGACCATGCGAACGTTTTATTGCGTTTTGACAATGGAAACCGCGGTTGCGTGACTGTTTCTCAAGTTTCAGCAGGTCGTAAGAACCAATTGAAATTAGAAATTTCAGGTTCGAACAAGACATTCGCCTTTAACTCAGAATCGCCTAACGAAATGTGGATTGGAAATCGCGATCAAGCGAATCAGGTCTTGATGCGTGATCCATCCTTAGCTTATCCAGAAGCAACTGCATTAATGACCTTCCCTGGAGGACATAACGAAGGTTTCTCTGATACATCGAAGCAATTATTCAAGGAAGTTTATGCGGCAGTTGAAGCTGGAAAACAACCGGAAAATCCGAAATACCCTACTTTTGCAGACGGTTACCGTGAATTATTAATTTGCGAGCGCATTTTAGATTCGACACGTTCTCAAAAATGGGTTAAAATCTAAACCTTTTTAAATGATGAAAACGATACAAGGGCCAGCTATATTTTTGGCACAATTTATGGGCGACGAAGCCCCTTTTAATACCTTAGACAACATCACCACTTGGGTAGCCTCTCTAGGTTACAAAGGGGTGCAGATTCCGTCATGGGATTCACGTTGCATTGATTTACAAAAAGCGGCTGAATCGAAGACTTATTGTGATGAAATCGTAGGGATGTTAGCTGCCAAAGGCTTACAAATCACCGAATTATCTACCCACCTTCAAGGTCAATTAGTGGCGGTCAACCCAGCCTACGACCTTGGTTTCGATGCATTTGCTCCAGATTCCGTAAAAGGAAATCCCAAAGCACGCACCGAATGGGCGATCCAACAATTAAAATACGCAGCTAAAGCGTCTCAAAACTTAGGTTTAAACGCACACGCCACTTTCTCTGGTGCCTTAATGTGGCACACGGTATATCCTTGGCCACAACGCCCAGCTGGATTAGTGGAGCAGGGTTTCAAAGAGTTAGGTCGCCGTTGGTTACCGATTTTGAATACCTTCGATGAATGTGGCGTAGATTTATGCTACGAAATTCACCCAGGAGAAGATTTACACGATGGCGTAACATTCGAAATGTTCCTAGACGAAGTAAAAGGTCACAAACGCGCGAATTTATTGTATGATCCATCGCACTTTGTGTTACAGGCTTTGGACTACAAACAATACATCGACTTCTACCACGAGCGCATCAAGATGTTCCACGTAAAAGACGCCGAGTTCAACCCAACAGGAAAACAAGGGGTATACGGAGGTTACCAATCTTGGATCAACCGCGCTGGCCGTTTCCGTTCTTTGGGCGACGGACAAGTCGATTTCAAAAGCATCTTCTCTAAATTAACCCAATACGGATACGACGGATGGGCCGTTTTAGAATGGGAATGCTGTATCAAAGATCCGGTACAGGGAGCTACGGAAGGCGCACCGTTCATCGCGAGCCACATCATCAAAGCAACCGAAAAGGTCTTCGATGATTTCGCTGGCACTGGAGCAGATGAGGAGTTTAATAAAAAGATCTTAGGATTATAAGTAAAAAGCCCCCGACGTGCCGGGGGCTTTTTGTTATACTTCGTAAGATATAAATCAGGCGGGTTTTACTGGTAATTATTATGAATTAAATGTTAAAACCGGTGAGTCACCGTCGCTGAAATAAAATAATCAGCAAAAGCTGCGTCTCCATGTTTATTATTTACCCAGTCGCTTGCACTTTTAATTCGGTTACGCTGAGTAGCTACAGGCATTGAAACGAAAAAAGTATTCTTCGCTGTTGAATAGCTTATACCAGGTTCAATGGAGACGATATAACCTGGACGACGGAAACCATCTGAATCACCTATCAAATCATAAGCAGGAACTCCTTCAATTCGAGCTCCAATGGTTGCACCAATACCTGCTTTAGGAGCCAAAGCATAGTTTAAACCCAATCGTGCTGCATATTGATCTGCCACTGACATATAACGAACCATTTCATCAGTCACCACTTTATCTGGCGCAACGTTTGCTGCATCATTTACATTTCTTGGGTTAGACATGTAAAATCCACTGTAATAGATTGATGTACGCTTGAATAATTGCTGATACCCTTGAATCTCAAGGTTAATGCCAAGGCCACCATCACCTAATTGAATCGATTGGTCTACTGGTTTTTCAATCGTATAATCAGATCCATCACTTGACCTTCTATGAAATTTATCATTTGCTTTCCAGTCTCCTGTAGGCAATTTGAGACCAAGGCCTACAGATAAATTACCATTCATATGTTTTAAAGGATCCAAAAGCCAATAAGATGCGGTCAAACGCGCATCACCAATACCGTTAGCCGTAGTGCCAAAACGCTTTTGAGCTGGATTAACTGTCACCGCATTTCCATAATGCTCATAAAGTGACGTACGGTGATTAAAATTTAAAGGAAGATTAACTGCAACTGAAAAACGATCAGTTAACGAATAAGTTACTCCTAGATCAAAACTTTGTTGATCATTGATTACGTTCGTACCTGCTACTTCTCGGGCAGGTTGGTAATCTGTACCAACATAATGTTTGTAAGAGTGTAAATTTCTAAAACCGAGAGAAATTTGCCATTGGCCAGGGTGCATCATGGAATTCGAGTTAGCACCCGTTCCAACAGAGCAGCTCATATGACGAACTGCAACACAACCTTGTCCGAAAGAACTAATGGTAAATATTCCTACAATTAGAAATGCAATTAGGTAATTTTTCATTTAGTGCAAAATTAGGCTATTTTTCAATAACGGTGCCTAATTCCTGGGAAATATTCTTCTGAATCTCTTTCAAACGGATGAATTCAAGCAATACTTCATCCATTTCTGATGCATCAGCCAGTAAAGAATCTAATTTGATTAAGATTTCTTGCAAATGCTGGTCATTGTATACCTTCCTTAGACGTAATACATTCTTATAAGCTAAATCTTCCAGCATTTCCTCGTCTGTGTTCACCCGAATCTCATGCTTATCCTTCCATTCCGAAGAAACCGAATGTTTATCAGAGGAAATATTGATGGAAAAGGATTGGATCTCCTCATCAGGATGGTGCAGGAAGAAATCTGGTTTAGGTACCCTTTGAGCCGCAAATTCTTGTTTACACAAATCCAGGATGCGAATAAATAAAGGTGTTTGGAAAACAGTTCCTTCTAATTCATCAATCAAATAATGAACTACCGTTAAACCTGGGGCCTTTTCAGGATTGATTTCCAAATGTCCGTAATTAATCAAAAGTCTAACACACTCTAACTCTTGGTAATAGGCCAAGTTAGTCACTTCTGCTGGCTGGTCCGCTGAAATCGGTTCGATTAGATCCCGTACTTCTGCATATTGCTGTGCAGAAATTTGTTGTGGATCTGAGTTAGCCCCTTTGATTTTTTTCAGCTGAATCTTATTTAATTCCGCCAAAAGCACATCTTCATCCATCCGCATCATTGAAGCAGTCTTCTGAATAAACAGGCTACGTTGAATCGCATCGGGTATCTTTGAAATGGATTGCACCATTTCCTTAATCATCTCCGCTTTCTTAAACGGATCATCACCAGCTTCCTCTTTGAATAGATTCGCTTGGAACGAGATCACATCTTTAGCTTCCTTCTTGATATATTCTACAAATGCTTCAGAACCAATCTTGCGCACAAAGGAATCCGGATCATTTCCTTCTGGGAAAACGACTAAATTCACCTGCAAGCCTTCTTCTAATATCAAGTCCATCCCGCGCAAGGCGGCTTTAATACCTGCAGAATCCCCATCGTATAATACAGTGACATGCTGGGTAAAACGACCAATTAACTTGATCTGTTCGATGGTCAAAGAAGTTCCTGAAGACGCTACCACGTTTTTAATTCCCGCTTGGTGTAACGAAATAACATCAGTATAGCCTTCTACTAAGTAACAAACGTCTTTCGCCCGGATCTCATTCTTCGCTTGTGAGATGCCGTATAAGGTGGCTGACTTGTGATATACTTCCGTTTCTGGAGAGTTCAGGTATTTCGCCTGATTCTTTGCATCATTTCGTAGAATACGTGCGCCAAAAGCGATAATCTTACCTGACACATTGTGAATCGGGAATATGACGCGGTTTCGGAAGCGATCGTAGACCTTTCCGTCGTCATTTTTTTGGGTGACTAAACCCGCTTTTTCAATGATTTCCTGAGAGAAACCCTGCTTTAAGGCAGATTTCAAGAAAGCATCCCAGGCCTCAGGGCTATACCCTAAATCAAAGGATTGTAAGGTAGCGTCTGAGAAACCGCGCTCCTTGAAATAAGGTAAGGCGATGGATTTCCCTTCGTCCGTATCGTATAATTGTTTTTTAAAGAACTCTTTCGCGTATTCGAGGATGATAAGCAAACTTTCGCGTTCATTTTGACGAACGAGCTGGTCATCTGTCATCTCCTCTTCTTGAATGTCGATACCGTATTTTTTGGCCAAATGACGTAAAGCCTCGCCGTAACCCAGGCCTTCCATATCCATAATGAAACGCACAGAATCACCCGCTTTACCACAACCAAAACATTTGTAGATTCCCTTAGCAGGGGAAATAGAGAAAGAAGGCGTTTTCTCTCCATGAAACGGACAACAAGCCCAATAGTTCGCGCCTTTCTTCTTAATCGTCACATAATCCCCGATCACGTCTGCCACCGCAGCCGTTTGCTTTATTCGCTCGACGGTTTCGGGATCAATGCGCATATTACAATAATAATCCGGCTAGAGTTGCGGACAAATAAGAGGCTAAAGTACCAGCAATCAAGGCCTTGAAACCTAATTTTGCTAAATCAGAACGACGAGATGGTGCCAGTTCACCAATACCACCGATTTGGATAGCAACAGAGGAGAAGTTAGCAAATCCACAAAGAGCAAAGCTTGTAATAGCAATCGTCTTAGGGTCTAAAGTAGACTTTAATTGAACCATATCTAAGTAGGCCACGAACTCATTCACCACCATCTTCTTACCCATCAAGGCTCCTGCCACTTCGATATCTTGTGCCGGAACGCCCATCGCAAAAGCAAACACGGAGAATACTTTTCCTAAAATCGTGTTCATCGATAATTCTGGATAATTAATCCAAGCGCCAATATGTCCTAACCCTAAATCCACTAATGCGATCAAGGCAATAAAACCGATCAACATCGCGATCACATTCATCCCCACTTTCAAACCCTCACTCGCACCTGCCGCGATCGCATCCACTAAATTCGCGTGTGTCTTAGACAATTCTAATTTCACTTCCCCTTCCGTCTCCGACTTCTCCGTTTCTGGGAACATGATTTTAGAAATCACTAGCGCACCTGGTGCAGCCATCAAACTTGCCGCTAATAAATAAGCGGCTGGAACTCCTAAGGAAATATAAACAGCCATTACACCACCCGCGATACAGGCAAATGAACCTGTCATCGAAGCCATCAGCTCCGAATTCGTCATATTTTTCAAGTAAGGTTTGATCATAATCTGAGCCTCTACCTGCCCTACGAAAGTGGATGCCACATTTGAAAGCGCCTCTGCCCCACTCACACCCATTAACCTATGAACACCCTTCCCCACAAAGGAAACTACACGCTGAAGTATTCCCAAGTGATAAAACATATTCACCAAAACCGCCACAAAAATGATGGTAGGAACTACTTTGAAGAAGAAAATATAATCGTTTCCTGGGCCAAAAGCCTTAATCATCAAATCGCGATTAACCAGCGAACCAAACACGAATTGCGCCCCTTTATCCGCTTGACCTAACAAGGTGTTGATGGAATCTCCTAACCACTGGAAGAGGTTTTGGCCTACTTCAGTCTTTAAAATAAACACCGCTAACAACACTTGCATCAAAAGACCCACACCTACTGTACGGTAATTAATTGCTTTTCGGTTATTCGACATCAAAAATGAAACGCCCAAAATCAATACGATACCGAGCAATCCTGTAAATCTTTCCATGTGTTGTTTTTTGGTGTAATTAGCCTATTTCATTTCTAGTTTTGTTTCTAGGCTAACAGTAAATTTATCAAATGCTAATTCGGCAACCAAATCCTCATCTTTGATTTCGTAAAATTTCGAGTGAATATTAAATGGCTCCTCACTTTCAATTTTCCAATAAGTACCATCCTCCTGCATCTCATACGAATTCTTCGTATCTCGTAGGTTCCAGTCTAAAATAGTAATAGCCAGATGCTTTGCACGTGTATTCACCAATTCAAATAAGGATTCAATACGTCTGTCAAAGCTTCGAACCATCACATCCGCGCTACCACCATATATTTTAGGATCACCCGCATTATGGAAGTAATACAAACGGGTATGCTCTAAATACTCTCCTACTATCGATTTAATAAAGATATTCTCCGACAAACCTTTGCGTTGAGGACGAATACAGCAGATGCCACGAACAATTAATAGCACGGGCAATCCAGCCTGCGAAGCCTTATAAAGCGCTTCCATCGTCTTCAAATCCTGTAATGAATTAATCTTCCAGCAAATACCTGCAGGTTTTCCTTCCTTATGATTCTTCACCTCATTCTCAATCATCTCGATCAAACGATTCCGCATATCGCGTGGCGCCGTAATTAAATGCTCATAATGCGTAGGCATCGAATGACCTGTGATTACATTAAAGAACTCGGAGATATCTTGTGTAATACGAGTATCCGTCGTTAAAAGACCAATATCGGTGTATAATTTAGCCGTATCCTCATTGTAATTTCCAGAAGAAAGGTGAGCATAACTTACCACGTGGTTCCCCTCGTTCCGAATCACTTGTAGTAATTTCGTGTGCGTCTTCAATCCCGGAATACCGTAAATCACGAAGCAACCCGCTTTCTGCAATTTAGTGGCCTCCTTGATATTGTTCTCTTCATCGAAACGCGCCTTTACCTCAAACAAGACCGAAACGTGTTTCCCTTGCTCTGCTGCGCGTAATAGAGCACTCGATATACGAGAGTTTTTAGAAATACGGTATAGGGTAATCTTAATCGCTAATACCTTTGGATCATCCGCAGCCTGTTCCAATAATTGAATAACGGGTTCAAAATTATTGTAGGGATGATGCAGTAAAATGTCACCTCGCTTGATCGTATCGAATATATCATCAATCACCACTGACTTTAGCCCTAAAGCCGGAACAACAGCAGGGTTTACAGCCATTTGTGTCTTAAATTCAGCGTGTTTTAAGATTTGCCAAAAACAGGTGAAGTCCAGAATCGAATTTTTAACAAAAATATCTGAACGATCTAAATTCCAGCGCTTTAACATCTCCGTTAACAAGAAATCCGAATGAAATTTCTCCACCTCTACACGCGTCACACGACCCAAACGACGATCCTTAATCTTCTTCTTCACCTCATCTACAAAATCCGTATCCGAATCCTCGTGTTCTACTAAATCAAAATCTCCATTACGGGTAATGCGGAATAAAGTCGTCGATTCAATCTCCACATTGCGATACAGGACTTGCAAATGGTGACGTATGATCTCTTCGATCGGGATAAACAATACTTTATCTTCCCTTTCGATTACATAGAAACGCTTCAAATTCAATGGAATCTGCACAAAAGAAATCTTTTGCTCCCGCTCGTTTCCTGTCTTCTTCTTGTCCGAAAGACCTAAAGTCACCACCCCAAAAATCAAGGTCTTCGCTAACAAACTCGGGAAGGTGTGCGTATGATCGAACACCATTGGGGTTAACATCGGATAGATGGTTCGCTGAAAATAAGTCGCTACTTCTTCCTTCTCCTCCTCATTCAAATCATCTAAGCAAGCCAGCAAAAGACCATTCTCCGGAAATAACGGCAAGATTTCCTCCATAAAAAGGCGGTGCTTTTCCTGAGTAAATTCCTGCGCATCGTTAATAATAGCCTGCTTGAAGGGGACCTCCCGCAATCCACAATAATCCGTCCTTTCCTTCCCTAAATCAATATAATTATACAAAGAGCCCATCCGGATAGTAAAGAATTCATCTAAATTAGAGGCTGTAATCGCCAAGAATTTCAAACGATCAAAAAGTGACTTAGAACTATCACGCGCCTGATCCAAAACACGCTCATCAAACTTCAGCCACGACAAATCACGTGAGATAAATTTTGACTTCGCGATGGTATCGTTCGACTTTTGCGTCGATTTATCTACCTTCCGATTTTGCTCGCGAGGAGCCATCAGATTAATCTTCCAGTTTGTAGGCGTAAATAAAGACAAAAGATTCCCGGCAAGGGAATCTTTTGACTCTTCGTGTTTCAGTATTTTATCTAATTCACTCATATTATTCTGTAGGAACTTGATTTTTTATAGCTTGGTAATCAGAACCCAAACGCCCCATTTCTGTGGCCAAGAATTTCTGAAGTTCTAAGTTAAACAAGCGTTTGTCCTGCTCTGTTAAGGAATTGTAAAAGTCTTTCAATTCCTGATTGATTACTTGCTTTTCCTCCAGCGTCTCTGCGTGAATGCCACGCAAATGATACGACTTAAAATCAAAATTCATTCTAAACGTCTACTTTAGCGTATTTAGCATTCTTCTCAATGAAGTCACGACGTGGCGCCACTTCATCTCCCATTAGCATCGAGAATAATAAATCAGCTTCAATCGCAGACTCAACCGTCACTTGTTTCAAGGTACGGGACTCTGGATTCATCGTAGTTTCCCACAATTGCTCAGCGTTCATCTCTCCAAGACCCTTGTAACGTTGTACGCCTACGTTGTCTTCTTTTCCGCCACCCGCTAATTCTTGAATCGCTTGGGTACGTTGATCTTCTGTCCAAACGTAACGCACCTGCTGTCCCTTTTTCACTTGGTACAACGGAGGTTGTGCAATGTAAATGCATCCACGATCCACTAACTCACGCATATAACGGAAGAAGAACGTTAAAATCAAGGTACGAATGTGACTTCCGTCAACGTCCGCATCGGTCATGATGATCACCTTGTGGTAACGCAATTTATCCATATTCAACGCACGCTCATCTCCATCTTTTCCGAAAGAAACGCCCAGCGCCGTAATCATATTCTTAATCTCTTCGTTTTCGTAAATACGGTATTCTTGTGCTTTCTCTACGTTCAAAATCTTACCACGTAAAGGCAAGATCGCTTGAAAAGCACGATTACGGCCTTGTTTCGCCGTACCTCCCGCTGAGTCCCCTTCGACAAGGTAGATCTCACATGTTTCTGGATCTGAATCCGAGCAATCTGCTAATTTACCTGGCAACGAATTAGAACCTAAAACTGTCTTACGCTGAACCATTTCACGTGCCTTACGAGCAGCGTGACGCGCTTGAGCGGCTAAGATTACTTTAGCTACGATTTGACGAGCTTCCTTTGGATGCTCCTCTAACCAAGACTCTAACATATCAGACATCGCTGCAGAAACGGCACCAGACACCTCACCGTTACCTAATTTGGTTTTTGTTTGGCCCTCAAATTGAGGCTCCGCCACTTTCACCGAAATAACTGCTGTCAAACCCTCCCGGAAGTCATCTCCCGCGATATCAATCTTTAATTTTTCTAAAGCACCTGACTTATCTGCGTAGTTCTTCAACGTACGCGTCAACGCACCACGGAAACCCGCTACGTGCGTACCACCTTCAATCGTGTTAATATTATTCACATACGAAACCACATTCTCTGTGTAGGATGTATTGTACATCATCGCTACTTGAACTGGTACGCCGTTCTTATCACCTTCCATGTAGATTGGCTCAGAAAGCAATGGCTCACGTGTTGAATCCAAGAAGGTAACGAATTCGCGAAGACCTCCTTCGGAGAAGAACTCTTCCGTTTTTGCTACGCCATTCTCATCTAATTCACGCATATCCGTTAATTGAATACGGATACCCGCATTCAAGAAAGATAATTCACGTAAACGACCCGCAACTGTTTCGTATTTGTATTCAGTAACCGTAAAAATCGTCTCATCTGGCTTAAATAAGACCGATGTACCTGTACGATCTGTTGTTCCTACCTCTTTTACTGGGTATTGAGGAACTCCGATTTTATATTCTTGTTGGTAAATTTTACCATCACGGCTATATACCGTTACTTTTAAATCTGTCGATAAGGCATTCACACAGGAAACCCCCACACCGTGCAAACCTCCAGACACCTTGTAGGTATCTTTATCAAATTTACCACCGGCATGAAGCACCGTCATTACCACCTCTAGGGCAGAACGCTTCTCCTTCGTGTGCATTCCTGTAGGGATACCACGACCGTTGTCTTCTACTAAAATGGAATTGTCCGTGTTGATCGTCACTTTGATCATATCGCAATGTCCCGCTAACGCCTCATCAATTGAGTTATCAACTACTTCCCAAATCAAATGATGAAGCCCTTTAAAGCCGGTATCACCGATATACATGGAAGGACGTTTACGAACCGCCTCTAATCCCTCTAAAACTTGAATATTATCTGCACCGTAATTTGCCCGATCTTGAGCTGATGAATCTTGTGCTTCTGACATAATGTATTTAAAATGGGTTAAACGAAGGCATTAAGGCCTTCGCATATGTTGTTGAATTTAATCCTAAAAATATAATTTTTAACCGAAAAATCCTAGTGTTTGAAGTGACGAATTCCTGTCATCACCATGGCTAAATTATTTGCATCGCAGTAATCAATCGAATCTTGATCTTTAATGGATCCTCCAGGCTGTGTAACTGCCACAATACCAGCATTTCCAGCGATTTCCACACAATCTGGGAATGGGAAGAACGCGTCCGAAGCCATCACTGCACCGTTTAAGTTAAATCCAAATTCCTTTGCCTTATCGATTGCTTGCTTTAAGGCATCTACGCGAGAAGTTTGACCCACTCCTGAAGCCAATAACTGGCCATCATTCGCTAAAATGATCGTATTCGACTTCGTATGCTTACAAATCTTTAACGCAAAAGCTAAAGCGCGCTTTTGCTCGTCTGTAGGAATGCGTTTCGTCACTGTTTTGAAATCTTCCACGCCTTCCATCACTAAGTCCTTATCTTGCTCTAAAACACCATTTAATAAGGTCTTGAACATTACTTTAGGGAAAGCAACTTGGTTACGCTTCAATAAAATACGGTTTTTCTTCGTCTTTAAGATTTCCAAAGCCTCCTGAGTAAAGTCTGGCGCAATGAGAATCTCACAGAATAATGGGTTGATCGATTCAGCCGCTGCTTTGTCCACTGTATTGTTAGTGGCTAATACGCCACCAAAAGCCGAAATAGGATCACAAGAAAGTGCCTTATCGTAGGCCTCTTTCACGGTTGTTCCAGTTGCCACGCCGCACGCATTCATGTGCTTAATGATAACGAAAGCCGTTTCAGCAAACTCGTCTAATAAAGACAAACAAGCATCTACGTCAACTAAGTTATTGTAAGACAATTCCTTACCGTGTAATTTATCAAATAAAGCCGCTAAATCTCCGTAGAATTTGCCTTGTTGGTGCGGATTCTCTCCATAACGCAAGCCGTGTGCTGGCAAGGTTGTATAGTTAGCTAAATCAGCTGATTGTCCTGCAAAATAACGTTGAATCGCTCCATCGTAATGAGACGAAACCTGGAAAGCCTTTCCAGCAAAACTTCTACGTTCTTCTAACGTAGTCGAAGTAGAGCCGTGTGCTGCAAATATCGCCGCTACCTCCGCGTATTGATCACGAGAAGAAACGATTAATACATCGTTAAAGTTCTTCGCTCCACCACGGATTAAAGAAATACCACCAATGTCAATTTTCTCAATAATATCCTCATCAGAAGCTCCAGATGCTACTGTTTCCTCGAATGGATACAAATCCACCATCACTAAATCCAAAGCAGGAATGTCGTATTGTTTGGCCACCTCCACATCAGAAGCTAAGTCACGACGGTGCAAGATTCCTCCAAAAACCTTCGGGTGCAACGTCTTCACACGACCACCAAAGATCGACGGATAACCCGTTAAATCTTCTACTGCAATCACGGGAATACCTAATTCTTCAATGAAAGACTGCGTCCCTCCCGTAGAATAAAGTGTCACTCCGTTTTTATGAAGTTCTTGAATGATAGGCGCTAAACCGTCCTTGTAATAAACCGAAATTAAGGCTGATTGAATTTTCTTAACTGACATGGGGCTTGATAAAAAATGAAGCCTCAAAGGTACGAAATTCAGCCCAAAAAGCCGTCTATTTTTTAGCCATTTTTTGGTAACGTAACAAGCCCTCTAAATAATAGTAATCCGCATAGATTAATGGCACGTCAATCTCTGAATTCAAAGATTTCGCTCCCACGCAATGCTTGATTAAGAAGTGATTATTTTCTCCCAAAGCCGCACGGTAAGCTGGCGACGAAAGCGATGCTAACATCTTCACAGCATCCGCATAGTAACGCTTGCCTTTTTCTCCTGAATATGTGCTCAATTCTAGCAAAGCAGACGCCGCAATCGCACCCGCCGAAGCATCGCGCTCTTCCGTAGGAATGTTAGGCGCATAGAAATCCCAATAGGGAATCTTGTCAGCCGGCATATTCGGGTGATTTAAATAGAAATCAGAAATTTTTTGGGCAAAGTCGAGGTATTTTTTGTCCTTCGTATTGCGGTACATTTCTACGTATCCATACATCGCCCAGGCGTGTCCGCGTGTCCAAGTAGACTCATCTTGGTAGCCTTGGTGTTGTTTTTTGGCCAAAACCTTGCCATCTACATCATAGCAAATCACGTGATAACTCGAATAATCCGGTCTAAAATGGTTCTTCATCGTGTTATCCGCGTGAATAATCGCGATCTCCTTAAAACGCGGATCCCCTGTCTCGCGTGAAGCCCAGAACAATAATTCCAGGTTCATCATGTTATCGATAATCACCGGATATTGATAGCCTCCTTTGAAACCATTCCAAGACTTTATTAAGCCAATTTTGGGATCGAAACGCGTCGCTAGAGATTTGGCAGACTGAATCAATACTTTCTTATACTCCGGATCCTTCGTCAGACGCAAACCATTCCCGAAAGAATCGTACATCATAAACCCTAAATCATGCGTCCCCGTATTAAACTGCTCTTTCTTCACTGCCGCAGTCCATAAACGCGCTGCTGATTCCCACTTCGGATCTTTAGTCTTTTCATATAGGAACCAAAGTCCACCTGGGAAGAAACCTGAACACCACCACTTGGATGGCATATTTCGGTAGGTTCCATCTTGTTTAGCCGAGTGCACCGTTGTGCTTGTGTCAGGCTGCGCCGCTAACATCAATTGGTATTGTTGTCCAGCTAATGCGATTTGTTTATCCACATCGATTTTCTGCGCGAAAAGGGAGGTGGAGAGTAGGGTGATAAATAGGATTAATTTTTTCATAGGTTTATTAATTTAAAGAATAGAGCACTCTTTTAAAGAATAGAGCATAAAGCACAAAGAATAAAGTTGGTATCTCCTACGGAGATGAATTTAGCAATTTTTCCTTCGGACTCATTCCCTCCGGACTTTATGCTTTATGCTCTATGCTTTATTATTTAATTACCGTCCCATCCAGCCGCCATCGACGGTCAAAATGGTGCCATGTACATAATTAGAGGCGTCAGAGGCTAAGAATACCACCGGACCCTTAAAGTCTTCTGGTTCCCCCCATCTTCCCGCCGGAATTCGTCCTAAAATAGAAGCGCTGCGATCTTTATCTTCGCGCAATGCCGTCGTATTATCAGTGGAAATATAACCCGGAGCAATCGCATTCACATTTACTCCTTTCCCTGCCCACTCGTTCGCTAAGGCCATCGTTAAACGGGCAATACCGCCTTTGCTAGCAGCATACCCCGGCACATTAATGCCACCTTGAAAGCTTAATAGAGAAGCCGTAAAAATAATTTTTCCACTGCCTTCAGCTATCATCCGAGAACCGATTTCGCGGCTCAAAATAAACTGAGATGACAGATTGACTTCCAAAACCTCATCCCAAAACTCATCTGAATGCTCCGCTGCCGGATTGCGCAAAATCGTTCCTGCATTGTTCACTAAAATATCGATGCGGGGATAATCAGCCTTCAATTGATTAATGAATGCGTACAGCGAATCGCGATTCGAGAAGTCAGCTTGGTAGGTTTTGAATTTGCGACCTAAAGCCTCCACCGCTTTGGAAACTTGAGAACCCGCTAATTCTAAATTAGCTGAAACCCCAATAATATCTGCACCTGCCTCCGCTAAACCGAGCGCCATCGCCATTCCGATTCCTCGCTTGCAACCTGTGACTAGCGCTATCTTTCCTGTTAAATCAAAACTGTTTTTCATAATTATTTCAAATGTACGGCAGAATCATTGATTTGGTAAGTGTGATGTTTCACTAAATCCATCATGGCTGCTCCAGCTAATAAAACGGGACCATAGCCGTGTGCCGCAAAGGGTGAAATTGGGCGGTGATAGTAGAAAGCAGGATCCCAGGCTAAACCTGTTCCTACGCAAGTCCCTTCCACCTGGCCTTTTTCATTCACTTTCGTATTCACTGCATTCCAGCCTAATATCGCTGCAGGACCATAGGTTTTAGGGTCGAGCCAGCCTTTATTGATACCTTTGGCCATCACATAGGTATAAATCGCCGTACAAGAAGTCTCTAAATAGGAATCATTTTTATCCAGTAATTGATGCCAAAATCCCGTGCCATCCTGCAAAGCCATCAGCCCTTTCAAGTGGTTTTTCAATTGGGCCAAAATCTCCGGACGAGCCGGATGATTCGCCGGCAAATACTCCAATAATTCGCAGTTAGTCAACAAAGCCCAGCCATTCGCGCGACCCCAATGAAATTCAGGATGTTCTGTCGCGTCCACTAAATAACCGTGCATATAAATATTTTGGTTCGGATTGAACATCCGTTTGCGGTAAGCATTGAATTGAAAAACCGCCTCCTCGTATTCCCCTAATTGCAATAAAGCCGGAATGGCCATATAGACATCATCTAGCCACATCGTGTGGTGCAAAGGACGAATCCGCACCAAGGTACGATCCGGTAAACGATGCTCTTCTTTTAAAATAAAGTCCGAAGCACGTTTCGTGATGTAAGACATATCGGTCGTGAAGCCCGCTTTCTTCGCCTTAATCACCGCCATTCCCATCGCTCCTATGTCATCTAAAGCACGTGGGTGCACTAATCCTCTTAGTACATGCGATTGGTCTGCGGGAATCTTGATTGCCTCTGGAACAGCCGAATTTATCAGATTGAGGCGACTAAAAACATAGTTCTTGTATTTCACATCCCCGGTTACTTCCGTTAAAGCCAACATTCCGGAATAGGTCACGCCCCATTCGTAGGAAATTGGGCGAAAATCCCCCTTGCTAAATAGGGCATTTGGGTTATAAGTTTTCACCTCTGCCCCTGTGGTCTTATCGACATAATGCGTGGGCGTTGCCGTTTCTAAA
>JBILCC010000180.1:0-3198 GCA_044353355.1 Aquirufa sp. | reverse complement strand
CACCTGTATAGCAATCACATGGAACAAGTGGAATTACAATTAACACGAACTCCACGGACTTTACCTACCATGAAGATTAATCCGAACGTGAAGGATATTTTAGATTTCCAATACGAAGACTTTACGCTGGAAGGATATGATCCATATCCGGGGATTAAGGCACCTGTCGCTGTATAAAGCATAAAGCATAAAGAATAAAGCACAAAGATTGTATCGGCTTCGCCGATTATTTCAGAAATATACTCATCAAAAAAAGCGGCACAAGCCGCTTTTTTTGATTCCAAATTTATACTTTATGCTCTATGCTTTACATCTATACTCTCTACTCTATTATCTCTAATCTCTATTATTCTTGCTGCACATTCTCTAAGATCCGACAATCTTTGTATTCCTCATCAATAAAGATAAATACATCATCTTTTGCCTTCATGAACCACTTTTCAATCGCGCTGTTCTTTTTACGAGAAAGGGCGATTTGTGATAGCTTTTGATAATCATCTTTAAGATTGGCAAAATGAGGAGGATGCTTTGCTTTTAAATAGAGTATTCTAACCGCTGAGCGCCCATCATCTGTTCTATAAGGAATGGGAGGCGAAATGGTCCCCACCTTCATAGAATCGATAGCAAAGAATAAGGCTGGATCCATGGTTCCATCGTAGGCTAATCGATTACCACCAGTGGACATATCCATCATAACACCACCTGCATCCTGTGTAAGCTTATCCTCAGAAAAATCCTTAGCTGCTAGTTCGAAGGTAGTAGAATCGCGTTGAACTAATACTCGAATACTATCTAAGAATTTTGTAGGATCAGTTAAGTCTAATTTTTGATAGTCAGGTCTTAATAAAATATGACGTGCATGGTATTCTTGACCTCTAATTTCCAATAATTGAATTAAGTGAAATCCGAATTCTGATTCAACTACCTCAGACATTTGATTCGGTTTCAATCGTAAAGCAGCAGCCTCAAAAGGAGCCACCATTGCACCACGCTTGGCAAATCCTAAATCTCCACCCACTTTTCCAGAACCTAAATCCTCTGAATGAACTTTGGCCAAATCCTCAAAACTTTCCCCTTTCTCAACACGGCGACGGAAATCCAACAACTTCGTATATAATTCTTCTTTCTGATTCTTATTAGGCTTCGCAATGCGAATTATATGACTAATTTCTACTTCTGCAGGCAAATAAGGTAATGAATCAGTAGGTATCTCATTAAAAAAGGCCGACACTTCTTTAGGAGTGATCTTTACTTCATCCGTAATCTTATCTTGCATTTTACGACCAGTCAATTGCTCTTTTAAATTAGAACGCAGTTCCTCTTTTAATGTAGCAATTGATTTCCCATAAGCCTCTACTATATTTTTAGCAGAACCATATTGACCTTCCATTTGATCCATACGGCTAGTTAATTCTGCTTCAATTCGTTTATCATCAACGATAACTGAATCAATTTCTGCCTTAGCGAGCATTAATTTATTAACAACAATACCTTCTAGAATTTGACAGCGATTAGGCGTATTTGGCTGACCACTTGTTATATACTGTTGGTATTGATTTTCTACTTCAGACTTCAAAATGAAGTAATTATCTACCTTCACAATAATGCGATCCAGTACACTTTTGTTTGCTTCATCCTGCCCAAATGCAGATAAACTCCCTAAAACCAAACACCAACTTAAAACCCAACGAGTCAATTTCATATTTTTATTATTTCAGTAATTTTTCTAATTCAACCTGGTTTATCACAACTGGATATTGTTGCTTTAATTTCGCCATCCAATCTTTCTCTAAACGCACTTGTAAAGCCCGAATCACTAATCCTCTAGCTTCTTCAAACGAACGTGAACGCTCAGCTTCCACTTTCTTTATCTCCACAAAGGCAAACTTACCTGCCCCCTCATAATTCTGAGGACCTACTTTCCATTCAATAGCATCAATTACAGGCGAAGCGCCCTTTTTAAAATATCCTTCCTTAGCCACCAAACTCTCTGGTTTCAACGCATTAAAACGCTTTACTACATCATCCATACTCGAAGAAAAGAAACGGAAAGAGACGCGCGCATTTTTATTCTTAATCGTTTTTGAGGCTGCTTTCAAATTCGCCTCGTCTTTTTGAATAATACGGTGAGACGAAATCCCTTTAGAGGCTAAATACGAAACTACACTTTTAATTCTAGCTTCAGAAAGAGTGTCTACTTCAGACCCATCTCGGTGTCCTGAAACCTCCACTATATAGTCCACATTCTTCGCCATCGTAACAAACAACTCAGCTAACAACTTAGAAGAGACTTCCTCCACCCTGGATTCGTTTAAACTAAATACAATGTCCCCTAATTTTTTATTCATAGGATAAGGCGTCGATTTTAATAAATCCAAAGCCTCCTTCAATGTTTTCTGTGAATCAGCCATAACCAATTTTGCCTCTATACGAGCTGGCATAACAAATTGAGCTAGATTTGCTTGATAAAACTTAACTTGTGAAAGAGAATCTAACGATTTTTCAAATATTTCTCGATCAGTCATTTTACTAAATAAGCTTCCCTCTAAGAAATCCGCCATCTGCTCTTTAAATGCAGGATATTTACTTTCTAGATTTGCTTCCTCTGCATTCAATGTTTCTTTTTCAATCAACTCATCTAAATACGACTGGTTCGAAACAACAGGTAGATACCCTAACGATTTAATTCGTTTCATTTGCTGAGTCTGTACATGCGCATAAAAATCTCCAACGGTATACTGCTTTTCTAAAACCGAAAATAAAGTCTCCTGCAAGAAAGGTTCCGTTCCGGTTCTTTCTATATTCATTCGCTCGAATGCCGCCTTCTTAGTCGCCTCTTGTACAATTACTTTATTCTCCACGCGAACACGCTTCATAAATGCTTGTTTGATCAAACCTTGGCGATCCGCATCTGTCAAAACTTTTTGCTTGATAAACTCTGACATATCTTCATATGTCAAAAGGGGTTTTTTATCCAATAACTTAAATAATTGCCAGCCCAAATTTGTCCGAATTGGCTTGGAAAGATCTCCCAAACGATCTAAACCAAATAAAGCATCTTGCAATTCTTCACTCAAGTCAGAAGAGAAATACCAACGTCTAATCTCGCCACCGCGACCTCTTGAATAAGGGTCTTCAGAATAATTCTTACACACTAATTCAAAACTTTCCCCCGCCTTAAGATAGGCTTCTACTTGT
>JBILCC010000145.1:0-4258 GCA_044353355.1 Aquirufa sp. | reverse complement strand
AATTTATTTATCGTTCCGCCCTTGTTACTGGCTTTAACAACGACTTCGCTGAGTTGATTAAACAACTCCTCTAATTGAATATCTAGGATTACTTCTTTCCCAGAAATCACAATCACATTCGGAAGCGTAACGTTTTTATACCCCACGCTAGTGACCTTAATTTCATAGCGATTAGGGGGAATGTTTTTCAAACTAAATTGGCCCAAACTATCCGTTGCCACTCCTTTTTGCAAAGATGCAATTTGAATGCTGGCCCCCGGAATGGGTGTTTGAGAAAGTTTGTCCGTAATAACACCACGTATGGTTTGGGTGTTGTTTTGGGTCAAAGCGTTGAATGAAATCAACAAAAGAATGGATAGGAAACGCCACATAGGAGGATGATTAGTAAATAATTAAAGCAGAATTGCTTATTATTCACTTAGATGCTCCAAGCAAAGAATTCCTTCTTAGGTGTTTAAAAAATAACAAACCAAATTCGCCCATTCTTCCTCCAGCGAATAGTTCGGCCGCGTTTTTTTCGCTCGAGCATACCAATAATCAGCATTCCAAATGTCCCCCTCCTTACGGTGCAAATAGGCATGAACCCAAGCTGAATCACGGTCACCGAGCTGATCGATGAGCGCATGAGCTTGATCCCAATCACCTTTGGCATCATACCAAAGACTTTTTAAAATCGTAGATAGCTGCGGATCTGGAACAGATTGCAACAAGGATTCTTTGAATGATTTCATTTATTTGCTAAGCAAACGACGTCCGTATCGATCAATTCTAGTGACAAAACCATGTCCTTCACCGCGTCCTTGTATTTCTTAAAATGGGGCGTTAGAATGTGAGACTGATACGCTTCTGGGCTTGCATAAACTTCGAAAATAATGATGCTCGTCGCGTCTTTTTTATCCGCCACTGCTGTGTAGGATAATACGCCTGGTTCCACTTTTATCGCGGTGTTCATCTGCTCTTTTAAAAGCGATTTATACACGTCGAGTTGCTTCGCGTCGACTTTAATTTTCGCAATGCGGTGCATGCGACTTGATTCCTGAGCTTGGATTTGGCCAACGAAAAACAGGAACAGAAGTGTGAATACTAGCTTCATTAGTTGATAATATGAATGATAAGACTTCGAGAAATGCTTTTATGCTATATCTTAATCCCCCACGTTTTATTCAATTTTCTGCCGAGCAATGCATTTGCATCAGCGTCCATGAATTTTTCAGTTGTTGGATTCCAGGTCAACGATTTATTTACCTCATAGGCAATGTTTCCGATGTTACAAACCGAGGCGGTTCTGTGGCCAATCTCCACATCACAAATTGGCAACGTACGATTGCGCATCGCAGATAAAAAGTCCTTATAGTGATTCGTGCTTTCGTAAACGTGCTTTTCATTTGGCCCAATAATACGATCCTTTAAGGCCGCATTGGATGTTTCTAACTTCTTTCTTTGAACACGCAAAGTTCCCTCGGTACCCACAAACTCGATGGCATTATTCCACTCCCAAGGCTGGTGTGTCATCGTAATTCCGTTCGCGTAAGTGTAGGTCAAAAACTCATTTCCATTCGTTTTAGGAGCATCCACTCGTACGGGGCCACTTCCATCCATATCAAGTGCCCATTGAACAATATCAAACATGTGAGCACCCCAATCGGTCATGCCTCCGCCGCCAAATTCCTTGTATTTTCTCCAATTAGGGAACACATCTTTTGAAATAGGGGGAGCTAATTCAGAGTTAAACGAAACCGCGTCATTGGGTCCTAGCCACTTCTCAAAATCCAATCCAGTAGGTAATTCTTCTGCCATTAAATTATAGCCTGTTGGAGGGGGGCCCACATTCACTTTAATGGATTTCACTTCCCCTATGTAGCCATTACGTATTAACTCGGCTGTTTGTCTAAACTCTGGCCAAGAGCGTTGCATGGATCCTGTTTGAAATACGCGCTTGTATTTTCGAGTCGCATCCACCATCGCGCGTCCCTCTTTTACAGTCAACGAAAGTGGTTTTTCGCAATAAATATCTTTACCAGCTGCAGCAGCACGAACCGCCATGGCTGCATGCCAGTGGTCTGGACTAGCAATGACAACCGCGTCAATGTTTTTAAGTGCTAACAGTTCTCTAAAATCTTGGTATTGGGCTATATCAGCATACGTTCCTAGCGAAGATGATTTCGAATAAATCTCTTTTACACGATCTAAAAACAGGTTAGCTTTTGCTTGATACACCTCTGATATAGCTGCAATTCGAACCTCCCCTGTAGTCAAAAATGAATTGGATAATCCTCTCGCCTGCTTTCCTGTTCCAATAAAACCTAAGTTAATGAGATCACTAGGAGCCAAGTATGGAGAACCATCTGGACGAATTCCTCCTAAAACATGTCGAGGAACGATAAAAAATGAGCCAAAGGCCAAACTTGCTTTCGTTAGAAAATCGCGTCTTTTAATCGAGTTTGAGGTTTTCATAAGGTAGGTTTGAGGTTTAAAGTTGCACTTAAAAATCAAATCAACTTAAAATTAATGGATTACCCAAAAATTCTGCCGATAAATAAACCTATAAGCCCGCTACAGAGTCAACCCATTTAGCCTTCGAAACGGTTCCAAAGAAGGGTGTATGAATCGTTTCGTTCCATCCGCTAACAGGTAATTTTAATTAGTAAACTATTTTTGGTTAATTTGATTCATCAAAACCTATTCAATCTCGTATGAAAATTTTCGCTCTACTCGTTTTTGTCTCGTTCGCAGGATTCGCACAAAACAACTACAACCTCATTCCCTTACCCAAAGAAGTGCTACCCCAAACGGGTCAATTTGTGGTCAAAAAATCTACCACGATTGGCTTTTCTCATGTCGAATTTGCTCCCGTGGCGAATTTATTACAAGAATATCTTCATGGGCTTAGTTCTTTACCTATCAGCGTAAAAGCATCGAAATCGGCAGTGATTCAATTTTCGCAGAATTCGAACTTAGGCGAGGAGGCATATACGCTTCAGATTAGTTCGAATAAAATTGCTATTCAAGCAAAAACAGGCAAGGGCGCTTTTTATGCTTTGCAAACTTTGTTGCAATTAATGCCTGCACAAGTGTATGCTGGGTCGCCTTTAGCGGGAAGTATTTCGATTCCAAACGTACAGATTAAAGATGAGCCCCGGTTTTCCTACCGTGGATTGATGTTAGATGTAGGCCGTTATTACTTTCCCGTGGCATCAGTTAAGCGCTTCATCGATCTAATGGCGGTATACAAAATGAATACTTTTCATTGGCATTTAACCGAAGATCAAGGCTGGCGCATAGAAATCAAAAAGTATCCGTTGTTGACCTCGATTTCTTCTGTGCGCAAAGAAAGTATGTTAGGCCATTATGGGGACCAAAAATATGACGGCAAACCACATGGCGGATTTTACACCCAAGAGGAGGTGAAAGACATCGTCGCTTATGCGAAGAAAAAATACATTGAGGTAATTCCTGAGATTGAAATGCCGGGCCATTCTCAGGCGGTTTTGGCGGCATATCCGCAATTCGGGGCTAATGCCGATAAGCTCTACCAGGTAAAAACGAAGTGGGGAGTTTCGGAAGATGTACTATTTCCTCGGGAGGAAACCTTTACGTTTTTGGAAGACGTATTAACCGAGGTGATGGCTCTTTTTCCAGGCCAATATATTCATATAGGTGGAGATGAATGCCCGAAAACACAATGGAAAGAAAGCCGGTTCTGCCAAGATTTAATTAAGAAACTGGGCTTAAAAGATGAGCATGAATTGCAGAGTTATTTCATCCGTAGAATTGATAAATTCGTCACTTCAAAAGGCAAAAAACTACTGGGTTGGGACGAAATCTTAGAAGGGGGAATTTCTCCGAATGCGATGGTCATGTCATGGCGTGGTACAAAAGGGGGAATTGAAGCAGCGAAACAAAACCACGATGTATTGATGTCCCCTAATTCGTATTTCTATTTAGATTATTACCAAGCGGATCCTAAAACAGAGCCGCTGGCTATTGGTGGCTTATTGCCATTGAGTAAAAGTTATTCATTTGAACCGAATCTTCCTGAATTAACGGCAGAGGAGGCGAAGCATGTGGTCGGAATCCAAGCGAATGTTTGGACGGAATACATCAGCAATATTACTTACGCTGAATACATGACTTATCCCCGTGCTTTAGCGCTTTCTGAAATAGCGTGGTCGGCGAAAGAATCCAAAAATTATGCTGATTTTAAAAAGCGCTTGACAGGCCATTTGCCAGCCATGGATGCACAGAAAATCAACTACTC
>JBILCC010000144.1:0-4325 GCA_044353355.1 Aquirufa sp. | reverse complement strand
CTAAAGTAATAAATGGCTCCTGATCTTTAGGAGAACATGATCCTGTGACATATTCTTGAAAAGAGTCACCTAAACGATCTCTCCAAACTATAGGCAATTCACCCTCATATGTCCAGCTATCATCCGGTACTAAACCATCCGCAATTAATTCTTCGCGAGAAAAATCGGAACGATCAATATATTGAATTTCAATAGCTATTGTAGGCTTATCTGTATCAAATTGGTTAAAAGTAAATACAGCTTCTAAATGATAGGGGGCCGGCACATTGATGGGCGACTCATAGAATAGTTTAAAGCTATTTGATAATTTATTCGGGTTCATCTAAAGAGAATTAAGATACAAAGCTACGGTTTTCACCGTATCAATTTTAGCACTCGTCGTTTTAATAAAAGAAGGAAGGTAAATGATTTCTTTAGGAATCTCTACTGAGCTTAAAAGCTCCGTTTCTGCAAAAAATGAAACGGGTTTGGAGGATTCCAAAAACAAAACCAATTTTTGTCCCCAGAAAGCATCGGGGATTCCGGCTACAAAAAGGGGTAAGGAGGTCATAGATCGATAAACCGCTTCTATTTTCTCAGGCTGTAACTTAATGCCCCCTGAATTAATCACACGATCTAAACGTCCAATTAGAGTAAAATGACCAGATTCATGCATTTGTACCACATCACGCGTCTCAATCCATTTATTATCTGTCACAGGAGCACAGATTAATAAACAGTCTTCGTCATTTTGTGCAATTTTAACCCCTAACAAAATTTGAAATGCTGTTTGATTCCAAGTTCGAAAAGCAATATGCGAAACGGTCTCTGTCATCCCATACGTCTCATAAACAGGAAAACCGTAATCCTTTCGTAAACTTTCTGGAACAGAAGCGCCGCCTAGTAGAACACCTTTTGCCCGTTGAAAATAATCACTGAGTTGAATTCCAGATTCTACCATTGTCGCCCATTGCGTAGGTACAAAAGAGGCGATGTGAATATCGGTGGGAGGGAATTGGCCTAAGGGATTTTGGCAAGGTTCTACTAAAATCAAGGCTAGATCATGTACTAAAGCTCTAACTAAAACCATGACCCCAGCGATGTAAGTAGGAGGCAAAGATAATAAGGCTACGTCTCCTTTTTCTAATTTCAACCAATCTCCAGTCATCTTCGCTGACAAATACAATCGCTCACGAGAGATTACAATAGGTTTTGGTTCGCCAGTGGAGCCCGAAGTATGAAAGGTAAATTCCGTTTTACCCGTACGCCAAGCTTGACAAAATGCAAATACTTGCTGTTCAAAATCTGTTTCAGCAACAGGATAATCCAAGAAGAGCGAAGCCAGATGGCGCATATTATTAGAGAAACTTTCCAAAATTAACCAAACATTCTCTAATTTCGTGAGTTAATTAAGGGTATCCTTAAAGCAAACACCCCAGATGGTAGAAGATCCTTTTTTAAATCCCATTAATCCCGATAAAGTAGCCGAAAATCCAGGCTTATTACCGTATGCTCATACGGCAGGTGGTGCAGTCATCAAGCCAGATGATATGGGTAAGGTGAAGGGACGATCAGTGTTAGCGATGCGCCAGCAAACAGACCGTCAAATGAACCAATTGTACGAACAAATGGAGGTTTTGGCGCGCCAAGCAAAATTATTAGCAGATCGTAAAGAAATTTCAGAGCGCATTTATGATGCTGCCATGGGTTTCGAACCCATCATCAGCGAAACATATTATCTCTATGAAAAAGAAGACGGGAGCGATTTAATGTCCCTAGTAGCACCCGAAGAATGGGGTCGTTCTTTTAAATACAGCCGTTATTTAGCTAAAGTTAAATTATTAGCCGACCATACTTGGGAGGTGGAATACAACGAATCAAACCAGTAAATCTATGATCTCATCTTTTCCTTGGGAAACCATCAAAACCTACGAGGATATCCTATTTCAATTCTATAATGGAATTGCTAAAATATCCATAAATAGACCTCATAAGCACAATGCATTCACGCCATTAACCGTACAGGAGATGTCTGAAGCGATGGAGTTAGCACGTCAAGACACGCGTGTAGGCGTGATTATTTTAACGGGAGAAGGAGGCAAAGCTTTTTGTTCTGGTGGCGATCAAAGTGTACGAGGAGATGGGGGATATGTAGGGAAAGATTCCGTACCACGCTTAAATGTATTAGATCTTCAACGTCAAATCAGAACCATTCCTAAGCCGGTTGTGGCTATGGTGGCTGGTTGGGCCATTGGTGGGGGGCACGTATTACATGTGATTTGTGATTTATCCATAGCCGCAGAAAATGCTCGTTTCGGACAAACAGGACCTAATGTGGGTTCTTTTGATGGAGGTTTTGGTGCTTCTTATTTAGCACGTGTTGTAGGTCAAAAGAAAGCGCGAGAAATCTGGTTGCTATGTGATCAATATGACGCATCGGAAGCCCTGCAAATGGGTTTAGTCAATAAAGTAGTACCCATAGAAGACTTAGAAAAAACAACAGTAGAATGGTGCGAAAAGATCTTAGAAAAGAGTCCTTTAGCACTTCGCATGTTGAAATCTGCATTTAATGCAGAATTGGATGGTCAAGCGGGTATTCAAGAATTAGCGGGTAACGCGACTCTTCTGTATTATTTATCCGACGAGGCTAAAGAAGGGAAGAATGCTTTCCTTGAAAAGCGTAAACCAGACTTCTCTAAATTCCCTAAATTCCCATAAATATGAATTATTGGTTAGTTAAATCTGAACCGTTCAAATATTCTTGGGATGATTTCGTTAAGGAAGGGAAATCTGTTTGGGATGGCGTGCGTAATTACCAAGCCAGAAACAATATGATGGCGATGAAAAAAGGAGATTGGGTCTTCTTTTATCACTCAAACGAGGGGATGGAGGTTATAGGTTTAGCAGAAGTACAGAAAGAACATTATCCAGATCCTACTACAGAAGATACTCGTTGGGTAGTAGTCGAACTGATTCCTTTGAAAAAATTCGCTAAAACGGTAACCTTAAAAACGATGAAAGCGGATGATCGCTTGTCTGGTTTAGCCTTAATTAAGCAATCTCGTTTATCCGTAACCCCAGTTGCAAAAGCAGAATTCGATATTATTTTAAGCCTAGCTGAATAAAATATGAAGTCAATCCGCCTTTTCCTCGCATTAACCCTGTGTAGTTTCATCTCATTCGCTCAACAAATGAAGCGAATTGAAATTGTTTCAGGATCAAATCAATTAGAGACTTTCTCTATTCCTCTAGGAGAAAATGGAGTGATTGTTTTAAACCACATTGGGAAATCTGAGTTTGTCATCAGAAAGTTCGATACAGAATTAGAACAAGTTTGGACAAATCACGGAAGTGTAGATGCAAATCTTGATTATGTGACACATTGCTACGATGGAAAATTTTTGAATTTGTTATTTAGTCGTTACAAAAGCAATAATTATTACATTGTTCGAGTTAATCCTAAGGATGGTAAAATAGAAAAATTCCAAATTTTCTCAGTTGAAAAAATGGAAATTTCAAATTTTAAGGCATTAAATGAATCCTTATTTATAGGTGGAATCGTAAATAACAATCCGGTTATTTTATACACGAATTTAAGTGAAAAAGTAACTCGTATTCTTCCAGCTGTCGTCAATGGAGATGCAGAAATTCAATCAATGGATTTAGACACGGTACAGCAACAAATTAATGTAGTTTATTCCGTAGGAAAAAAGGCTAAAACTTATCAATTGATTTTGAAATCTTTTGATGAAGATGGAAATCAATTAGGGTCCATCACCATGAATCCAAAGGCAGAATATGCTCAAATGAATGCAAAATCAACACAATTGAACGATTCTCTTCAAGTGGTGGTAGGAACTTATGGTCATAAAAATACGATCGGATCAGGAAGAGGACCTAGTTCTCAGGGTTTGTATTTTTCTTCTTATCTGGATGGTGAACCTCAGGAAGAGAAATTCCACAGCTTCACGCAATTCAATAATTTTTTTAATTTCTTAGGAGAAAAAAAGAGAAATAAACAGGAGAAAAAAATTAAAACGAAAGAAAATAAAGGTGAAGAACTTCGATTAGATTATCGTTTATTAATGCACGAGATAATTAAAAAGGGAGATCATTACATCATAGTAGCTGAAGCGTTTTATCCTGACTATAAATATGCTAATTTTTCGCCGTGGGGTGGTAACATGCTAGGAGGAGGATTATTTTCACCGTGGAACATGCTGTATAATCCTTACAGATGGGGATACGGTAATTATGGCTTATACTCTCCATTCTCAAGCTATTATAGTCCATGGGGATATAGAGGTTTTAATTCGTACAGTAATTCACAGCAATTCGATGGATGG
>JBILCC010000143.1:0-4326 GCA_044353355.1 Aquirufa sp. | reverse complement strand
TGATGAAAAACTGACATCACCCATTTGTCTAACTTTTCGTCATAGGTAAAACTGCCAGGAGAGCTTTCAGGGAAAATCTCCGGCATCGATTCCTCCATCGCATCGGGGATGCGACGGTCATCGTACAGGTAGAAATAGTCTTGGTATTCTTTGATTCCAGCCTTCGCAAGCTTAGCCCATTCGTGGTGATGCGACGTGTGGTTTAACACGATGTCGATCATCAAATACATATCCTTTTGCTGCAGCGCCTTTTGGAATTCACGTAAATCATCGATCGTTCCTAATTTCTCCTCTACCAAGCGGAAATCTTCCACCGCATATCCGCCATCGCTTTCTCCTTCCGGGCTTTTAAACAAGGGCATCAAATGAAGAAAATTCACGCCTAATTTCTCTAAATAGGGAATTTTAGCGGGTAAATCCGTAATTTTGCCTGCGAAACGATCTACATATAAACTCATTCCCACTAGATCTTGGCTCAAAAACCAATTTTCCTCTTTCCTAGCTTTTACCTCATCGCGCTTTCTATGCTCTGGACTACGGTCTGTATAAGCTTGAAAAATGGTTTGTAATAAATCGGTAAATAAGGGACTATCCCCATAGATTGTACTGAAATGGGATCGAATATCATCTAGATTCGCTGTTAATCTTTCTTGAAAGCCAGCATCTTTTATTTTGTATGATTTTACAAGCGCATTCGCCTGTTTTAGAAGAGCGGAATTGTACACGTTAGATTAATTAAAAATACTATTATTCAAATTCTTAAAGGCCTCCATCGCCCCAAGGTATTCGCAAGTTCTAGCCCCTGCTTTATTGGCGTTTTCAACAATCTTTTTCCAAGCTGATAAATCAAGATTATGGAAATTTAATCCATCTAATTGATAAAGAACGGCTCCTACAAAAGCATCTCCAGCACCCGTCGTATCCACAGGTTTTACTGGAATACTTGGAACGATGTAGGTTTTACCTGCTAAACCTAATAAGGTGCCTTCTTTACCTAAAGTAATGGCGAATACACCAGGGCAGATGTCTAACAAGGCTTCAGTAGCTTGTTCTAAGGATTCTGTTTCTGTGATTAACATCGCTTCTTCATCCGAAAGCTTCGTAAAATCGGCCTCTTTCAAGAAAATCATACTTTGCTTGATGAAAGAAGGTATTTTATCGCCAAACAATAAATGGCGGTAATTTGGATCGAAACTGATTATTTTGCCTTCATTTTTCGCACGATCTTTTAACGAATAATAGGCCGCATTTAAAGGTCCTGCTAGGAATGCCGTAGCTGATCCGAAATGAACAATATTCACGTCATCGAAACCGATTGAGGATACCTCAGATTCTGTTAGTTCGGCATCTGCACCACGGTTAAAGATAAAATCACGTTCTCCATCTAGCATTAAAGACACATAAGCGAAGGTGGTAAAGGTATTTTTATCTAAGTGAACGTGGTTCGTGTTCACGTTGAAATCTTGCATCACCGTGATCAATTGGCGTCCAAAAGGGTCATTCCCCACCTTTGCACTCAAGCTCACTTGGCCGCCTAAGGCTCCGATGGCCGCCGCCACATTAGTAGGGGCTCCTCCTGGTTTTTTTAAGAAATTTTGACCGTCTGAAAGGCTTGAACCTTTGTCAGTACAGATCATATCAATCAAGGCTTCGCCTATACAGATAACACTCATGCGAATTATTTAGATGGGGATGGTTTAATTAAGGCAGTTGCTAGAGCAGCAATGGCTAATAAAACTCCTGCAAAGGTAATCGCATTTCTGGGATCATTGTCTAAAAAATGCTTTAATATGTAACCAAACGAGATATTTTGTAAGATCATTGGAATCACGATCATCATATTGATGATTCCCATATAGACACCATAGCGCTCTTTTGGAATATCGCTAACGACCAGTAAATAAGGGATACCCATCATACTCGCCCAGCCTATTCCGAAGCCTGAAATCGCGAAAAATAATAAATTTTTATCCTGAATATGTGGGAAGGCTAAGAAACCAGCTGCAGCCAATATAAGGCAAATCATATGTACGGATTTAGCCCCATATTTCTTGGCGAAACCTGCTAATGCGAGTGCTGACAGGAATGTCACGATATTGTACCAACCGTTTACTAAACCAGTCCAGGAAACCGCCTTTTCATATAGTTCTGGATTGTCTTTAGGTGTAGCATTCCAGACGGACAAGGCAATGCTCTTCGAAGAATTTTGCCAATAACAGAAAAGGGCATACCATTGGAATAAATACACCAAGGCTAATTGCCACATCACTTTAGGCATTTCCCCTATAGCATGGAATATCTCAAAAATGGATTCTAATACGCTCGTTTTGCGGGAACGAATCTCTGCTAATTCTGCTGCAGTGGGTTCGATTTCCGTGGTGGTGTGCATACTCCACCAGATGGAACCTATGGAGCAAATAGCGCCTAGGAAGAAGGAGGCATAGACCCAAGTAGGAAGCGATCCGGTCTTGCCGATAAAGATCATGGGGAAAATGAAGAGGGATAAATTAGCTAAGGTTTGGCCAAAACCAGTGAAAAAACTCTGCATCTGGAATCCGGTAGGCTGCTGATCTTCATTTAATTTATCTGCAACAAAGGCACGGTAAGGTTCCATAGCCGTATTATTTCCCGCATCCAAGATCCATAATAAACTCGCGGCCATCCATAAAGTGGACGAGAAAGGATAAAGTAAAAGACAAATGCTGCACAATAAGGCACCTATGAAGAAATAGGGCTTGCGTCGACCCCATTTAGGATGCCAGGTACCATCACTCATCGCACCGATGAAAGGTTGGATCAATAAACCCGTAACAGGTCCAGCCAGGTTTAATAAAGGTATTTCGTCAGGACTAGCTCCCAGGAAATCATAAATGGGATTCACCGCGCTTTGCTGCAATCCGAAACTGTATTGAATACCAAAAAAGCCAACATTCATGTTGACAATCTGGCTAAAACTTAACGAGGGTTTCCTTACGGACATGTTTGATAGGTTTATAAGTAGATTAAATTTAACTATTCTCCTCTAGACCAGCAAACTGTCCTACACTGTTGACCTAAATTCTTGGTTAATATTCTTGGTTAAGGGGGTGAATCATCAATTCATCAATCACCACGTGTGCAGGCTGGTTCATCACATAATAGATGCTATTCGCCATATCTTCTGGGCTCAACCAGCCTTCGTGGGAAGGATCTCCTGCAGGATCCGCATGAAAATGAGAGTCCACTAATCCGGAATAAATAGTGCTTACTTTGATGCCGTCTCTTCGCACTTCTTTACGCAAGGCTTCGGTGAACGCGTGCTGCGCATATTTCGAAGCACAATAAAGAGATCCTCCGTCAAAAACACGTTTCGCCACATCAGAGGCAATCGTAATAAGGTGCCCTTTTTTAGCGGCTTTCAGGTGCGGAAGGGCTTTTTGGCAAAACAAAAATGTCCCTTTCACATTCGTATCAAACACCTGATCCCACTGGGCTGCGGAATAAGTTTGTGTAGGCCCAAAAGCCCCAATCCCCGCATTATTTATCACATAATCAATGTGTCCAAAAGTATGCACCGTTTTCTCCACCGCATTAGCGACAAATACCTCATCCGAAACATCTCCATCGAAATACAAGGGACGATGTCCAATCTCGGTAATTTCAGCTGCCAGATCCTTTAATTCCCCTTTATTTCGCGCGACTAAACTTAATTGAAAATTATGCTGAGCCAGTAATAAAGCTAAAGCGCGACCGATTCCACGGGAGGCTCCGGTGATGATGGCGGTAGAAAGTGAATTTGACATATTGATTTATTTTATGTTAAATTTAAATAATTCTATGATTATGAGTCAAAAAATAGCGTTTCTAATCAACCCTTTAAAAAAGAAAGTCGCCATAACGGACTATTTTTTGTGGGTGATGGAGAGCGTAAAGGTAGAGAAAACCGATTGGGAAATTCAGCTTTTTACAAATGAGTGGCCTTCGGAGCTAGGTGATTTTGATCAAGTTTGGGTCATGGGAGGCGATGGAACGTTTAATTATTTTGTGAATAAATACCCTTCAATCGATATTCCAATAGCCCTATTCAAAGGTGGGACAGGAAATGATTTTTATTGGAAATTGTTTGGGGAGCGATCTCGGCGGGAACATTTAGATGCGGTATTAGGTGGTCACGTGGAAGCCTTCGATGCCGGAGACTGTAATGGGCAACTTTTCTTGAATGGGGTTGGGATCGGAATCGAGGGAGAAGTGTTGAAGTCGATGGATTCTATTCGCTATTTTAAAGGGGGATTGGGGTATTATTTGGCCGCTATTCCGAACTTATTGAAGTTTAAAACCTATCAAATT
>JBILCC010000142.1:0-4340 GCA_044353355.1 Aquirufa sp. | reverse complement strand
ATTGTGTTTTCCAACCTAAAATCTGATTCGATTTATCGGTTGAGGCATAAACTGCGGTAATATCTCCCGCTCTACGGTCCCTTATTTCATACGGAACTTTCTTGCCAGTCGCTTTCTCAAAAGCAGTAATTACCTCCATTACAGAGCTCCCTTGGCCTGTTCCTATGTTAAAGAAATCGTAATTCTTGGTTGATTTTCCTTCGATTAAGTGGGCCAAAGCCTTTACGTGCGCCCCCGCTAAATCCACTACATGAATGTAATCGCGAATGGCCGTTCCATCCGACGTAGGATAATCTGTTCCCCACACTTGCAAGGGTCCGCGTAAACCGGCTACCGATTGTGTTAAGAAAGGAATCAAATTCGCCGGTGGTCCTATGGGTAATTCACCAATTAAGGCCGATTCGTGCGCCCCAATAGGGTTAAAGTAGCGTAAAGCAATGGCTTTTAAAGCTGAAGACGCTGCCACCGTATCGCGAATAATTTCCTCACAAATTTGCTTTGAATTACCATAAGGAGAGGTTGCTGGTTGTACTGGCGATTCCTCTGTGGCAGGTAGCGTTTCTGGTTGACCGTAAACGGTGCAAGAAGACGAAAATACTAAGTTAGAAAGGCCATATTGAGCCATTTTTTCTAATAAAAGTACGGTCGACGCTACATTGTTTCGGTAGTATTTCAGGGGATTCTCCACTGATTCACCCACTGCTTTTGAAGCGGCAAAGTGGATAATTCCTTTGATATCGTATTTGCTGAATAATAGATCGTAGGTTTCTGGATGATTCACATCGCCCTCTTCGAAAATCACCGGTTCTTTCGTAATGATTTCTAGGTTTTTAATGACCTTTTTCGATGAATTAGAGAAGTTATCTACGATGATAGGAGTGTAGCCGTGTTCTTTCAAAACCACATAAGTATGTGATCCAATGAATCCAGCTCCTCCTGTAATTAAAATTTGCATACGTAAATTGTAAGAATTAAGGACAAATTTAGGGGAAAATAGGCCAAATGTCTTTAATTTTGTCAAAAATATACGTTCTGTATGACGGAAGCTGCCATTAAAGCCATGATTCATTTATTAGACGACTCTGATCAGGAAGTCGTAAGCATGGTAGAACAGCAAATCCGTACCTTAGGGCCCTCTATTATTCCGGTATTAGAATCTGAATGGGAGACAGAAAGCTTAAATCCTATTCTTCAAACTAAGATTGAAAACTTAATTCACGATTTTCAATGGCAATCGGTAAAGACGCGTTTGCAGCTTTGGAAGGAATCGGGAGGAATGGATGTATTGGAGGGGATGTGGATTTTAGCCACTTATCGCTATCCAGACTATACTTTTGATCAATTGAAAGTAGAAATGGATCAGTTGTATTACGAAGTTTGGCCCCAAATGCGGGAGGAATTGCACCCAATGGACCAAGTGAAGGTTTTAAATACGGTGTTGTTTGAGCAATTGAAGTTTGGGCCCAATTCAAAGAATTTTCATGCAGCTAATAACTCGTTCATTAACAATGTGTTGTCCTCCAAAAAAGGAAATCCCATTAGCCTTTGTGTCATCTATATGTGGATTGCCCAAAAATTAGGTTTACCTGTTTATGGCGTGAATTTGCCTAATCTCTTCGTGTTAACCTACAAGCAAAATGGCTTGCAGTTTTACATTAATGTGTTCAATAAAGGGCTGATTTTCAATAAGATAGATATTGATAATTACATTGCTCAATTGAATTTAACATCGAACGAAATTTATTACAATCCTTGCTCTAATTTGGAAATCATCCGTCGCGTGATTCGCAATTTGATGATGGCTTATGAAAAAGCAGGGGAACAGGAATACAAAGATGAATTAACCGAGCTGATTGATCTATTAGATTAAGGCTATAGTCAGGCTAAATTCTGGGAATTCTTCCCAAATTACCTCGATTTCTTCTCCTGTGGCAATTCGCGCTTTGCTTGGATTTTGATTAAAATCACTTATTTCTATTTCTTGTTGAAACGATAGTCCGGGTTTTCCGACCGCTTTATAGATGGATTCTTTGGCGGACCAGGCCAAAGTCAACAAATTAGAAGTATCCTTCCATTTCGCTAATTCTGCCACGCACAAGAAGCGAGGGGCAATTTTTTCGATGTTTCTTCCTGGTTTTTCCAGATCAATTCCGATTCGGTTCTTTAACGAGCAGGCAGCCGCTACGTATGGATAGGAGTGGGTGAGGCTAATGTGCCAGTTAGAATCCTCGAAAAATGGCTTGTTTCGGTCGTTTTGGGCGAGAATTAGGCTGTCGAATTCAGAAGATAGTTGATGTAAACAATACCTTGCTGCTACTGATTCCAGTTTTTTAATTGGATTTTCAATAGAAGGAGTGGACCAGGATGCCGGGAATGTTTCAAAAAAAGCGATGGGTTCTTCGATTTTCCAAACCAAGATTTGGAAATCATTTGCGCTAATTTTTGAAAATATTTGGGGCATACATGGGAATAGTTGGACGTAAAATTATCATTTTTGTAGCTAAATCGATGGAAATAATTTGAGTACGCTACAAATCGAACGTATTGATACCTTTTCTGGACACCGTGGACCCGTTTATGCCCTGGAAAAGGGTATAGATTCACTTTTTTATTCAGCAGGTTCAGATGGCTGGGTAGTTCAATGGAATCTAGCAAAACCGGATGTAGGCAAGGTAATTGCGCAAGTTGAGGGTTCCGTTTACGCTATGAAGTTGGATACATCAGGAATCTTATGGATAGGCCATAACTATGAGGGAATCCAAGGGATTCAAGTAGATGACCAGACTCAAGTATTCGCAATTCCGACGAAAGGTTTATCCATCTTTTCCATCACTTTTGTAGGTTCTAATGCTTGGATTGGGCATAATGAGGGATTAATTACGGTAGTTGATCTCGCCACGAAATCGGTCATAAAACATATCAAAGCAAGTTCAACAAGTGTGCGAAGTTTCTGCATTTTAGCAGATGATCGTGTGGCGGCAGGCTATACAGATGGATTTGTCCGCGTGTTTGATGCAGATTTTCAATTAATACATACATTTAAAGCGCATGATTCATCTGTTTTTTCTCTCCAAAGTAGGGGAGGGGAACTCTACAGCGTGGGCAAAGATGCGCGAATTAAGCGTTGGAGCAAAGATTTTCAGCTACTAAATGAGGTGATTGGGCATATTTACGCCATACACGATATTCAATTCTCTCCGGATGGCAAATGGTTTGCAACGGCAAGTATGGATAAGACGGTGAAGGTTTGGGAGAGTGAAACCTTAACCTTACTCAAAGTGCTGGATGCTTCCAGACACGGAGGGCATAAGAATTCGGTTAATAAACTAATCTGGTCTTCATTCAATGATTTGCTGGTATCAGCATCAGACGATAAAAATCTTTCTATTTGGAAAATTCAATAAAAAATTTCCTATTTTAGCATTTGTATACCTAAATCTATCTCCTTTGGAAGCTTCCTTTTCAAAATCCTTTCGCGGTTATGATGTCTCAGAAGTAGACGCATATATTCAAAGTGTTCAGAACTTTGAGGCCGAAACACAGAGCTCTTTGGCAAAGTTAAATCAAAAAACAGTTGAATTAGAAGCTGAGGTGGCTCGTTTAAGAGAAATTGAATCTAGTTTATTTAGAGCCTTGAAATTAGCAGAAGAAAGTCAGCAAAACTTCGCTGCTAAAATGGAAAAGGAGGCGAAATCTATTCTTGATAAGGCTTCTAAAGAGGCTGAGGGTATAAAGAAGAAGGCGGAAATAGAGGCTCAAAAGCAAGCTATATTAACGGAGAATGAGCGAAAACAAACATTAGCTCAGGCTGGTCAAGAATTAAAAGAACAGGAGCGTCAATTGCGCAATTTACAAGAGGCTCAGAAGGAAATAGCTGCTCAATTAAAGCAAATTTCAGAGCAAACATTAGGGTCGCTTTCACAATGGAGTGCAACTGAATTAGTAAAGCCTGCCCCATCGATTGAAAACGTTGCTGCGCCAGTGGCGAAAAGAGGTCGCAAACCTGGAGGAAAGAATAAGCAAAATTCAACTGCGAAAAAGCCGAAAGCAGTAGCAAATCCCAAACCAGTTGTATCTAAAACCGCACCTGCAAAACGCGGCCCAAAGCCTAAAACTAAAGCAGTTAATGTAATTCCGGCTGTTAAGGTCGCAAAGACTACTACAAAAACATCAATAATTGAAAAAGCTCCTTCTAAGGTCAAGACTCCAGCAAAACGAGGTCCTAAGCCAGTTGCAAAAGCTTCTAAGGCAACTAAGCCTGCTTTAAAACGCGGTCCTAAGCCTAAAATCACTTTGGAAACCGTATCTGATGAAGGTTTACCAACCTTGAACAAGGTGTT
>JBILCC010000141.1:0-4381 GCA_044353355.1 Aquirufa sp. | reverse complement strand
GACGATTGTGAGCGGCCCTACAGCTTCGGAAGGAACGCTCGTATTTAATGCGAACGGAACGTATACGTTCACTCCAGCGCCAGGATTCTCTGGTCCGGTGGATGTGGTTTACACGGTATGTTCGGCGAGCAATGTCTGCGCGAAAGCGACGCTTCACCTAGTCGTGAATCCGCCGCCGGTCTTAATTCCTGACTTTAATGCGACGCTCGTACGGCTGATTGTAGAAGGGAATGTGGCGACGAATGACGTGATAGCAGCTGGATCGACTTATGGTCAACCAGATCCGATCATCGGTGCGAATCTCGTGATGAATCCAGATGGAACCTATTCGTTTGATTCCGACGTTCCTGGCACGTATGAATATTTGGTTCCTGTTTGTGCCAAAGGCCAAACAACCAATTGCCCTCGAGTTACCCTCGTTATTTCGGTAACAGATCCATATGCGCTAACAAATGCACCAGTGGTTAATCCAGACATTGTATCTGTCGCGGCAGGAGCAACTGTCACCACCAATGTGTTAGCAAATGACCAAGCAACGAATGACGGCAAGGTATTAGTCATTAGTACCTTAGCCATTGTTACTGGACCGACGAACGGAACCGCTAAAGTCAATGCGGATGGTACGATTACCTATACGCCAGCGCCAGGATTTGTGGGCGTGGATATTTTGACCTATACCATCTGTGATAATAGCCAACCGGCGTATTGCAAGACGGCTAAGGTTTACTATACCGTGGGATTAGCGACGGGTAAAAACTTGTCCGCTTCTGATGACTTTGCGATCTCGAAAGGAGGCCAAGTGAGTGGTAACGTCTTAGGAAACGATAAGAGTTCGACGGGAAGTGCGTTAACGGCTTCTGCGATTACGAATGTGGATCCTGCTAAAGGAACCTTCACGCTAAGTCCTACAGGGGATTATAAATTCACGCCATCAGCTGGATTTGTAGGACCTGTTGATATCGTTTATTCTGTTTGCAGCGCGGATGGTTTATGTACCAAAGCAACCTTGCACATTACCGTATTGCCAGTTCCAGAGATGATCGCTCCTCAAGCGATTACCCCGAATGGTGATGGCAAAAATGACACCTTGATTTTCCGAGGTTTGGTTGCTTTGAATATCGAAAACCGCTTGACGATTTACAACCGTTGGGGCAACATTGTATTCTCGACAGGCAACTACCAAAACAATTGGTCAGGTCAAACCGACAATGCCTTCTCGGCACTCGCTTCAGACAGCCAGTTGCCGGATGGAACGTATTATTACGTTCTCGATTTCTTCGGTTCGAGACCGAGCTTAAGCAATTATGTGTACTTAGATAGATCTACGAAATAATGAAAAATAGGTATATACTGATTTTGTTTTTATTGGTCGGCTTGCGCTCTTTTGCGCAGATCGAGACGATGTATTCGATGTACCGCATCAATCCGATCATCTCATCGCCAGCCTTCGCGGGGACTTTAGAGACGGGGAATAAGGCCGAAATCGTGGTGATGGATCGCCAGCAGTGGATCGGGATTCAAGGAGCACCGCGGACCTTAGCTTTGACGGCTAATATGGTGTACAAACCTAGAATAGGTTTAGGCTTTTTAGTTTTAGCGGATCAGGCAGGCCCCTTGCGCGTTTCTACGGTGGCCGCGGATGGCGCTTATCAAGTACGTTTGAATGATACCTGGAATATGAATGGCGGTATTCGATTAGGCCTCTCATCGGTTTATTTAGACTACGATGGCATTCAGGTGGTGGATCCGAATGATCCCATTTTAGCCAGTAATAAGTCTTCAGGAATGAAGACGAATCTGGGCTGGGGACTTCGCTTTGCGCACAAGGATGGGCACTTTGTGAGTGTATCGCAGCCGCGTGTGTTGAGCTATGATTTTGGCGGATTTTCGGGAGCCTATAAAGATGTCACCTATTTGTATGTGAATGCGGGAACGCGCGTTCGCTTGAATGAACAATTGACCCTAACGCCTTCATTTATGGCCCGTATGGCGCAGGATGTGCCTTTGAGCTGGGATTTGAATGGGATGGTTAGCTGGAAAGACAAATTTGATGCGGGATTAGTGTACCGGCATAAGGATAGTTTTGGGATGCGTTTTGGCGTTCAAGCAAACCCCAAAATCTACCTAGGCTACATCTACGAGATGTCTATTTCCGGACTAAGTAAAGTGAGTAACCAGACACACGAAATCGCGATTCGCCTGTCTATTTTAAATCGCGTGAAATAATGAGAAAGTATCTATATCTATTGTTGATTTTGAGTAGTTTTTCAGGCCATGCGCAGGACTGGAAAGGATATTGGAATAAGGCCAAAACCTTTACTTCCACCAATTCCCGCAAGGCCTACCAATCCACCAAGGACTTTTTCTACAGCGAAAAATCCCCTCGCCAAAGCATCGCTTTCCTTCTGGGAGGCTCTAACATGTGGTTACAAACAGTGGCTACACGTCGCGATTTTTTAATACAATACACGCATTTTGGTTTTCAATATTCCCGCGAAACCGCTGAAAATACCGACGTATACACGACGGTTTTATTTGGTGTCAATGGAGACAGCAAAGCCTTTGGAAGTGCAGGCCTAGGCATGCGCTATTATCTCGTAGACCGCGCTACTAATAAGTACCGCCCCTTCGCTAGTTTTCACGGCGAAATGCAAGCCGATAATTCCTTTAATGAAACCCGTAGTGACCTTGATTTTGCAGGCGCCATTGGCTTAGGAACAGACTATAAAGTCAAAGACCAATGGTTCTTGCGCGGCATGGTAAACGTAGGTTTTCCCATGATCGTTTCAGGCAACTTGAACCCACTGAACGGCCGCGGAACTTTTTTCAGCACCTCGCTAGGTGTGGTGTATGAATGGGGTGCAAAACCTAAAACTACCCGCCGCGTTCTCCCAGAAACGCCACTTCCTCCGTTAGATACGGATGGGGATGGTATTGCGGACGTAGAAGACAAATGTCCAAGCGTTAAAGGGGTAGCTTCGAACGATGGCTGTCCGTTAGAAGAGCCGAAGAAAGATACGGTCGTAGTGGCTGCTGCTGCTGCGGTTCCTGCTCCTGCTTCTGTTCCGGTTGTTGAGCCGGTTGCTCCGGTGGCTCCAGTCGTGGAGCCTGTGGTTCCTGCTGCTGAGCCGGTTGCGCCTGCTGCTCCAGTCGTGGAGATGGCGCCTGCTCCTGTTACTGCAGATTCTGCGGAGGCCGTTTTACCTGAACCTATACCAGCGGATAGTCTATTCGAGTTGAATGTTTATTTCGCTACGGACAAAGCGCACGTAGGCGATGGCTCTCGCTGGAGATTAAATCGCATCATTCGTTTATTGCAGAAACATCCGGAAGTTCGCTTGAAGGTGGTAGGTCACACGGATGCGCGCGCTTCGATTGAACACAACGAAGCCCTTTCGAAGCGTCGTGTGGAGAATGTGAAGCATTATTTGATCAAGAATGGCATCGATCCTAAGCGATTGAAACCAGGTGAATGGAAGTCAGAATTTGAACCAATTGCTCCGAATACGTCCGATAAGAAAATGCAGTTGAATCGACGTGTGGAGGTGCGGATTTGGAAATAAGTTTTTAGTCCAAAAACTGCCCAAAGCAGTATTTTTGACAGAAAGTGATTTTACGGTTACGTAGTTTTGATTGTTATTTCTCATTTACGATGAAATCGATACGATTAAAGTACTGTACGGATAACGGATGCACGTTCAAGTTTGTGAATCGTGCGAATCTTCAGGATTTCCAAATCTCGGAGAAGAAAGGGAAGATTGCTCTGGACCTTTCTTTAAAGACGGGGGAATCGGTTTCGCTTTTAGGTGGCTCAGAGACTATTGATGCATTTAATCATCGATGGTCGCGCTTTGAGGCTTCGGAAGAGATCTTTTTTGATCTCGCAGAGTTCGAAGTCATACGATAATTTAGAACACGGAGTTTAGAAACCCTTTGGCTGCTGGCTGAAGGGTTTTTTCGTTTAAGTCGGCGGTCGGCGCGTTGAGCCTTAGTCGCCTACGGCTTAGTCATCGCTTCGCGATTTAGTCGAAACGGTCATTAGGGTCTCCAATGGCACTATTGTGTGATATTAAGCACGAGGCACGCAGAGAGCTTTTCAGGTATTGACAAAAAGTGTCAATAGTCCAAAAGTGGCCTGAGTACCTTGAAGGTTTTTGAACAAATGCGACTTCTCTTTGACCTAAAACAATTTTGTAACTCTAAAGTTAAATCATGATACAAATGTGAGTATTAAACGACTAATTTTACCTTCTAATAAAAAACATAACTATGATAAAAGTACACGGATATGGCGCGGTAAATCCACAGGCGCCGGTAGCCCCGATTGATTTTGAGAGACGCGATGTAGGTCCTAAAGATGTTAAAATCGACATCCTCTATT
>JBILCC010000040.1:0-14031 GCA_044353355.1 Aquirufa sp. | reverse complement strand
GACCTCAGCCGTGATGGAAGCGATGGCAGGAGCAGAGGTTACCGATGCGGATGGTAAGAAAGTGGAGTCGAAAGAAAAAGATAAGCATGCGAAAGATGCGTATTTGAAAGAAACACAGCAGATCATCGCGGATTGGTTGAAAGGGCCCGTAGCGCCAGTGAAGGCCGTAGCAAAAAAATAATGAAATCGCTGACGGATGTATTGAAGGAGTCTTCGCAGCTGGTTCGAGAGACCGGCCAATGGATTCTGCAGCAATCATCTGAGTTTACGAGTTCAGACATTATATATAAGGGTACAAATGATTTAGTTTCCTTTGTGGATCAACAAGCGGAATCGAAATTAAAGCAAGGGCTCTCAATCATTTTCCCAGAAGCTGGATTTATTGCAGAGGAAACTTCGGCTAATTATTCAGAAGTAGAGGATGGTTACTATTGGGTGATTGATCCCTTAGACGGTACTACTAATTTCTTGCATAAGCTGCCAGTATTCGCTGTTTCAGTGGGTTTAATACTGAATAAACAGCCCATTTTAGGTTTAATCTATGAACCCAATCGCGATGAATTGTTTACGGCAGTAAAGGGGCATGGAGCACATTTGAATGAAAAGCCTATTCAGGTTTCACCGGAAAATTCACTTTCCAAGTCCTTACTAGCTACAGGTTTTCCTTACTATGATTTCACTTACCAAGACCGTTATTTAGATTTGTTGAAGGAACTAATGCGTTCATCGCATGGTTTAAGACGGATGGGAGCTGCGGCGATAGATTTAGCTTATACAGCTTGTGGTCGTTTTGAGGGCTTTTTTGAGGCTAATTTGAAGCCTTGGGATGTTGCTGCTGGTAAAATAATTATCGAAGAAGCAGGAGGGATGGTCACTAATTTTTCAGGAGGTCAAGAGGTGATTTTTACGGGTGAAATTATTGGCGCAGGCCCTATATTCTCAGAATTTTTAAGAACTTTGCAGTCCAAGTGGTTTGATTAATATGGAAAACGGGATTATCTTTCTGGTATTTGCTGCGGCGCTCGTTTATTTAGTTCGCCTGGTTTACAGTCAGTTTTGGGGAAACAATGCAGGGAATTGTGCCAAAGGCTGTGGAACTTGCGCAGCTTCTACCACTATCGATAAAATGAACAGTGAAAGAAGCTAATTCCGGTAAGACATTTGATTTTCAGATTATTAAACGGTTGTATGGCTTTATTCTGCCTTACCGTTTTCGTTTTTGGTTTCTCGTTTTTTTGATCCTCAGTATGGCAGGTATTTCTCCTGTAGTTCCTCTTTTAATTCGGTATACTTTAGATAATTATTTAGGACTCACATTTCAATCTGATTTGTTGCGAATGCTAGGCTGGATGTTAGGCGCCTTATTCTTGCAAACAGGTTTACAATTTTCTACCTCCTATTTAGCGGGCTACTTAGGCCAAACCGTCATTCGTGACATACGTATTCAATTGTATGAGAAGATAGTTAATCTTCGTTTGGCCTTCTTTGACGCAACTCCCATTGGGCGTTTAGTTACGAGAACGGTTTCGGACATTGAGACATTAAATGATGTTTTTTCAGAAGGCCTAGCTTCTATCGCGGGTGATTTATTGCAATTATTCTTGATTTTAGGGGTGATGTTTTACGCAGATTGGCGATTGACTTTAATCATCATCGCGACCGTTCCCTTTATGGTCTTTTCTACTTATGTTTTTAAGGAATACATTAAGAAGTCGTTTAATGAGGTTCGGACAGCTGTCGCTAATTTAAATTCCTTTGTACAGGAACATATTTCTGGCATGTTGATTGTCCAAATGTTCCATGCTGAAAAACAAGAATTAGCTAAATTCAACCGCATCAATGAAGAGCATCGTGACGCAAATATCCGAGGTATTTTTGCGTATTCAGTCTTTTTTCCTGTGGCTGATGTCATTGCAGCGATAGGTACAGGGCTTGTGGTTTGGGCGGCGTCCACGTATATCGTGAAAGAGGAGATGGGAGTGGGTACTTTGACGGCTTTCATTATGTTTATTAACCTTTTTTATCGCCCCATTCGGATGCTGGCAGATCGCTTCAATACTTTGCAAATGGGAATCGTATCGACGGAACGTATTTTAACGTTGTTGGATTCGACTGATTATATTCAAAATAATGGTACGATTCAAGCAGATCATATTGATGGTAAAATAGAATTTTCTAATGTCACTTTTGCCTATCAAGAACCCGAGTGGGTGGTTAGAAAAGTAAGTTTTACTGTTGAAGCGGGTAAGACTTGTGCTATCGTGGGTGCAACTGGCGCTGGTAAATCGTCAATAATAGGTCTATTAGGACGATTATATGATTGCCAAAGTGGGGAAATTAATATTGATGGTGTTCCTTTAACTTCCTATGAAATAGGCTCATTGCGAAAAAATATTGCGGTGGTTTTACAGGATGTATTCTTATTTAGCTCCTCGATTGCGTACAATATTCATCTAGGGGACGACTCCATCACGAAAGATAAGATGGAGGAAGCTGCGAAAGCGGTGGGTGTCCACGATTTTATTCTTTCTTTGCCTGGTGGCTATGATTATGAGGTTAAGGAGCGTGGCGCTACCTTAAGTGTGGGACAACGGCAGTTAATTTCTTTTGTGCGTGCTTTGGTCCATAATCCGAAGATTATTGTATTAGACGAGGCGACCTCCTCGGTAGATTCTGAAACGGAAGGGTTGATTCAACAAGCCATTTCTACGCTGATGAAAGGGCGTACGGCGGTAGTTATTGCCCATCGTTTATCTACTATTCGAAATTCGGATCAAATTTTAGTAATGGATAAAGGAGAAATTAAAGAACGGGGAACCCAGGAGGAATTAATGGCAATGGACGGTTTATATGCACAACTCTATCATTTACAATTCAGAAAATAAACGTATCTTTACGGGCTTATGAATTTGAAAAATAAAATATTAATTGCTTTAATCGCCTTAATCGGTTTAAGTGCGTGTGGAAAGTTTGAGAAATTCAGAAAGAACGCTAGCGTTCCTTCAAAATACAAAGCTGCATTAGATTATTTCAAAAAAGAGGAGTTTGATAAAGCAGGAATCCTTTTAGATGAGGTTTTGCCCTTATTGACTGGTGATTCTACTCAAGAGATGGCCACTTTCTATCAAGCGAAATGTGATTTTGAATTAGGTAATTATACTGTCGCAAATACACACTTCAAGCGCTTTTCAGAAATTTTTTCACGGTCTGAATTCGCAGAGGAGTCCATTTACATGGCTGCCTTTTCGCTATACAAGGATTCCCCTAACTTTAATCTCGATCAAACAGGTACTTTATCTGCCATAAACGAATTGCAGAGTTATTTAAATAATTATCCTGACTCAAAATACCGCGAAGATTGTAGTATTATGATTAAGGATTTGCGTAAAAAGTTAGAGAAAAAAGCCTATGAAAAGGCAAAACTTTACAACAAAACATCGCTATTCAACATTGCTTCTTTGAAGTCTGCTGTTATTGAAATTACAAATTTCCAACGTGACTTTCCGGATTCAGATTATAATGAGGAGATGGCCTATATAAAGGTCGCTTCTCAATTTGAATTAGCTAAAAGTACGGTTGAATACAAACAAAAAGAACGCTATGAAGATGTGGTTAAATTCTATTTGGAATTTATTGATAAATATCCCCAAAGCACGTTTTTAAAAACGGCTGAAAAATGGTATTCAGATAGCCAAAGTGAGGTAATTCGCATCGCCAAGCTAGAAGCGGAATACAAGGCAATGCAGGAAAAAGAGAAATCGAATACTTCGAAAATTGCCACGAGCCCTCAATAGTATTTCTTAAAAATTAACGTTAAATTTGCAATCTTAAATTATATAGAGATGTCTAAGACACCAACAAATCCATCCATCATTACACGTGATGTTGATAAGATCGCTGCTAAAACTGGTAACGTATACGAATCAATTACCATCGTAGGGCAACGCGCTCGTCAGATTTCTAGCAAGATGAAAGAAGAATTGTCAGGTAAATTATCTGAGTTTGCTTCATCAGTAGATAATTTAGAGGAAATTTTTGAGAACCGTGAGCAAATCGAAATTTCTAAATACTATGAGCGTATGCCTAAGCCATCAGCTTTAGCCATCGATGACTTTTTAGCTGACAAAGTTGATTTCAGAAACCGCGAAGAAGGTACAACTGAAAACTAAATAACAATTTGATATTAATACATCGATCATGAAATCTATTCGATTTCTGTTGATATTTATGTTAAGTTCTTGGGCTGTTGAAGCTCAAGAACTTTTAACTTCTATTAGTATCAGTACCGAGCAATTGCAGCTCGATCAGCAAAGAGGAGGTTCTAATGTCTATGCTGAACTACAAAGAACCATGCAGGAGTTTATGAATGGCCGTCGATGGTCTTCAGACAATTTTTCACCTGAGGAAAAAATTAAATTAAATATCAATTTACTATTAACGAAATCCTCTGCTCAAGGGGATATCGAAGCGACTGCGCGTATTCAAGTGTTGCGACCGGTATTTGGGACTTCTTATGAAACGGTCCTGTTAAATTTTGTGGATAAAAATTTTAATTTCAAATACCAATTAGGTAACCCTATAACGTATAATGACAATAGTTTTACCGATAATTTAAGCTCTTTAATGGCCTATTACGCCTATTTAGGGCTTAGCTATTCCTATGATTCATTTGGGATTAAAGGTGGTGAGCCCTTCGTTCAGAAACTAAATAACTTGACTAATTTAGCTCAAAATTCAGGTTCAGGTTGGGGCGTGATGTCAGATGTCCGAAGCCGAATAGGGGTGTCAGAGAATTTGATTAATCAAAACCTGCAGCCAATGCGTGATGTTTATTATGACTATCATCGATTGTATTTGGATAAAATGACTGAAAACCCGGATGCAACTCGAAAGGGGATTTTGGAAGTTCTCAAGCAAATTCGTCAAATTAATTCCTTGCGTCCTGGCGCAGCCAGTATACGTGTATTCTTTGAGGCAAAATCAGAAGAAATCATTTCCCTTTTAGACGAAGCTCTTCCGGCGGATCGCCAACAGGCATTTACGTATTTGAGTACGTTGGATCCGATAAGGACGGAGGCATATCGCAGATTGATAAAATAGCGAGCTGCTTCGCAGCAGTATCCAGTGGACAGTGGTCAGTTGACAGTAGCCGCAAGCGGCTTAGTGATTAGTTCGAAGTCCGAATAAATAAAAGAGGTTTTTTGATTGAAATCCCTGAGCCTGAAATTTTATTTGGCTGAGAGTATTTTAAAAAGCAATTCAGAAAATTATTGCGTAGCACAATTTTCAAATTGTTATTTAAAATGCCTCAGCTTAATTCTTTTCCGGTGAGGATTTCAACTCAAACACAGCCACCAACTCCGTCTTATCCGTCACCTTATTCCGGTTATCAATTCTTTGTCCGAGAATCCAGGCTACGGAGCCTTTGTTTAATAGGATTTGAGTGTTCTTTTTGATTGCCAAAGGCACTTTTTTGTCCGTCAGAAAATCAGAGATTAGCTTCTTTTGATTCATCCCAAGTGGGCAAAACCAATCACCTTCTTGTACTTTTCGGATTTCAAGTGGAAAGTCAAGTGTGTCGGCATCGAGACAGGCCACATTCGGATCTGTAATTGCTTTCCAGTCTGGGGTTCGTTCTTCGATGAATATATGAAGTTCTTGATTACCTAGTTGAATAACTTCGTCTTCCTCTGAAATGACGATTGGTTTATAGCCTGCTTGACTTTTCAATGATACAATCCATTGACCGCGGTCAATGTTAAGTGTGTGGCTAGGAGATTCAAAAATGGCTCCTACTTTATCCGCCTGTAAGATAGCTTCGATGGACGTCGAATTGAAATGATAGCTTAATAAGAGTTCAGTTAATAAAACAGTGTGCTTTGCTGAGGCAGGAGGGATTTTAATGCTTACATTTCCGGGAGTATCAATAGAACAAGATTCGCTAATAAAGGTTTCTAATTCTGCTTGCATCCAGGCTTCAATTCTCTTGATTTTTTGGCTGGTAGCGGCAAGGGTTTGTTCGAAATTTGCATTTAGTTCTTGGAACTTGGGCATAATTTCGTGGCGAATGAAGTTGCGTTGGTATTTTGTCGACTCATTTGAGGAATCTTCACGCCAGGCCAGTTTATTGGCAACGACAAAGTCAAAAATAGTTTCTTGGCTAGCAAAGGATAGAGGACGAATCAGATTTCCTGATTTTATGGGAATTCCATGGAATCCCGCTATACCTGATCCACGGACTAGATTAATGAGCATGGTTTCCGCGCTGTCTAATTGGTGGTGACCGGTTGCAATAAAATCATAGCCTTCTTTCACGCGAATTTCTTCAAACCATTGGTAGCGTAAAATACGCGCAGCCATTTGGGTGGAGATCTTTTCTTGTGCTGCAAATGCGTTCGTGTCGAAGCAGATGGTGTGGTAGGGAACTTTGAGCGTTTTGGCAAACTTCTTTACAAAAACCTCGTCAGCCAAAGACTCTTCGCCCCGTAGGCTGAAGTTAACATGAGCAATTCCAAATTTAAATTTAGCCAAAGAAAAGAGCTTACTCAGCACGATCGAGTCGATTCCGCCACTCACCGCGATCAATATTTTCTGATCAGGTTGGAATAAATTCTCTTTTGTGACAAAATGGTTAAAATCTTCCAGCATAAAAATGGTAAATTGCGAGTTCAATGGAGCTACGAAATTAGCGATTCAATTTCAAGATGCGTTACAAAGGTTGGATTTTCATGGTTTTTTTGCTGAGTTTGCCTCTCTTTATGCAAGCTCAGGGCCAATTATTGCAAGTTATTCGGGCGGATAGCTTGAATGGAATGCAGCAGGAATTAATTATGCGCAAAACCTTGATTGGTCGCGTATTACTCCAGCAAGGAACAACTACTCTTTCTTGTGATCAGGCAGTCTTAAATTCTACTACAAATAACGTGGAAGCCTATGGGCATGTTCGAATTATTCAAGCAGATACGGTGACCATTACGGGTGATACTGCCTTATACAATGGGAATTTGCGTCAGGCTTATATTAGTGGCCGAGTGAAATTAGACGACCATACCATCCTATTAAATACGCCAAAATTAGACTACGATTTGAATTCCAAAATGGCGATTTATCATTCTGGAGCTAAGATTATTGACAAGAAATCTACTTTGACAAGTCGAGAAGGGTTTTATAACACGGTTACTAAAAATTTCTTATTTAAGGAAAAAGTAAAGGTGCTCGATAAGGATGGAGGAACGGTAAAAGCGGATTCTTTAAAGTACAATACAGCCTCTAAAGAAGCCTATTTTATTGCACCTACGGAGATTGTAACGAAAAAAGATACGGTCTTAACTAGTCGGGGTTTTTATAATACCGTCTCGAAAGTTTCAAATTTTACGGGTCGATCCACAGCAAAAACAGATGAATATATTTTGACTGCAGATACCTTGTTTTACGATTCACCTACGCAAATTGGGGTGGCAAAAGGAAAGGTTGAATTTCTGAGTCAAAAGGAAAAGGTGATTTTAAAGGGAGATAATGGGCGTTATGCCGGGAAAACGGGAGTCACTAGGGTCTATGGTCATGCATGGATGCAAAATATCATGGAAAAGGATACTTTGTATTTAACAGCAGACACATTGGTTTCAGTCAATATTAAAAAGGATTCGATTCGAAAGTTATATGCATACAAAAATGTACTAATATATAAGTCCGATCTTTCTGGTAAGTGTGATTCGTTAGGTTATAATGTGCAGGACTCGATCATTCATTTTTATCAAAAGCCTATCCTTTGGACTCAAGATTCACAATCCCAAGCTGATTCAATTTCCTTGTTTATGGGAAATCAAAAGTTAAAGGAAATGCGTTTGCGGGGTAAGTCATTTGTAATTTCGATCGATTCTTTAAATCAATTTAATCAGATTAAAGGCCGAAAGATTTGGGTGCATTTTAAGGGAGACTCTAAATTGAATCGTGTCAATGTAGAAGGGAATGGGGAGAGTATCTATTATGTTATCGATGACAAAAAAGCTACCACTGGATTAAATCGGGTGGAATGTAGTCGGATGAATTTGTTTTTTGAAGATAATACAGTTAAAAGAATTGCCTTTATTACAAAGCCAGAGGCTAAGTTTGTTCCTCCCAAAGAATGGAAAGAGGATCTCCAACAATTAGATGGTTTCCGCTGGCGTATTACAGAAAAGCCATATCTCCAAACAATCTTGAAACGAGTTGAATATCAAGATCTTGTTAAAAAACCTTAAAAAGGATAACGCGTGCTAAAATTGTACTAATTTCGTTTCAACGATTTGAGAATGAAAATAGTATTGCGATATATCACTTTAATTTTAGTCCTAGCTACCTTGTTTGGATTTAAAAATGACCCCTATTTATTTCAAGGGGATCGCATCTTCGTATCTCATCTTTACCCTAATCCTGCTGCTGATTTTGCCCTAATTGATTATCAATTTTCTGGAAATAACCAGGAGGTTAAAATTCTGATATATAATGTGTTAGGGCTGGTGGTGAAAGAAATCGACTTAGATAAAGTTGAACGCTCAGTTAAAATTTCCTTACGAGAATTAAATAGTGGTTTGTATATGTATCAGTTGCTTGTAGATGGCAAGCCGGTTGCCACTAAGAAGTTGATGGTACGAAAACAATAAAAAAAGAGCCGCCTGCGAAGCAGGCGGCTCTTTTACTTTCAACCAATTTTAAAAACCTCCCACCGTTCTCTTAATGAAAGCTGTTAAGTCAGCTCCTGTCAATAGATTTTGCGATAGTAAAGCTAGGTCTGAGATTTGTTTTGCTAGCGCTTTTTGTTCGCTCTCGTCTTTCAAATCAGCTAGTTTACTAATTAACGGGTGATTCGCATTGATGGTAATGTTATAGGTGTTTGGCATAGCACCAAACATTCCCATTCCGCCACCGCCAGTCTTTGACATATCACTCATTCTGCGCATAAACTCATTTTGAGTCACGATAGCAGGTAGTTCGTCCGGAGACATTGCTTCCACGGCTACCACTTTTTGCTTGTCATTCAGGGTTTCTTCGAAGACTTTCTTCACGCTTTCTTTTTGCGCATCCGATAAAATCGCTTCTAGCGTGATTCCTGTATCAATTAATTTATCTACAGCATCAGCATCCACACGCTTCCATTGCGTCTTTTCTAATTTAGACTCCATCGTGTTAATGAAGTGGCTGTCGATCAGGGTATCCAATTTTATGACTGAATAACCTTTGTTTTGGGCGGATTGAATAAAGGCATCTTGTTGCTCTACGTCGGTGGTATACAAGTAAACCTTGTTTCCATCCTTATCTGTTTGGGCAGCTTGCACCTCTTCACTGTATTCGTCTAACGTAAAATACTTGTTGTTCGTATCTTGAACTAAACAAAAATCTTTTGCTTTCTCAAGGAATTTCTCATCCGAGATCATTCCGTACTTGATGAACAAGCCGATATTCGCGAATTTTTCTTCGAATCCAGGACGATCCGATTTGAATAATTCCGCTAATTTATCTGCTACTTTCTTCGTGATATACGAGTTGATTTTCTTCACGTTCGAATCTGCTTGTAAGAAAGAACGAGATACGTTCAATGGAATATCTGGTGAATCAATAACCCCGTGCAATAACATCAAGAATTCAGGAACGATGTCTTTTACCTCATCGGTTATGAATACCTGACGGCTGTAAAGGGAGATTTTTTCGCGTTGCAATTGCATCTCGTTCTTTACTTTGGGGAAGTATAAAATACCCGTCAAATTGAATGGATAGTCTACATTTAAGTGAATCCAGAACAATGGCTTCTCTTGGAATGGATATAATTCCTCGTAGAATTTCAAGTAATCTTCGTCTGTTAAATCAGATGGGGATTTAGTCCAAATCGGGTTCGGGTTATTGATCACCTTATCACCAAACTCAATCTCAATCGGCAAGAACTTACCGTATTTCTCTAAGATCGACTTTAATTTGAACTCCTCTAAAAACTCCTCTGAATCTTCTGCGATGTGCAAAATGATATCTGTTCCGCGCGTCTTCTTTTTGGCTGATCCGATCGTGTATTCTGTAGAACCATCGCACTTCCAAGTAGCGGCTTCAGAACCCTCTTGGTACGATTTTGAGATGATCTCGACCTCTTTCGCCACCATAAAGGCAGAATAGAAACCTAGTCCAAAATGTCCGATAATTCCTTTGTCATCTCCTTGGTCCTTGTATTTCTCTACGAATTCAGTGGCCCCAGAGAAGGCTATTTGGTTAATGTATTTCTTGATTTCTTCCGCGGTCATACCGATACCGTTATCAGAAATCGTGATCGTCTTTTTGTCTTTGTCAAAACTTACTTTAACCTTCAATTCTCCCAATTCGCCATTAAATTCACCAATGGAACTTAAGCGTTTAATTTTTTGGGAGGCATCTACGGCGTTCGAAACTAGCTCACGAAGGAAAATCTCGTGATCCGAATAGAGAAATTTCTTGATAATGGGAAAAATGTTCTCGGTGTGAATGGAGATGTTACCTGTTTCTTTCATATTTTTAAAATTAATAATTTCTAAATTTGACGTACCTTTTGCAAATTTAATTCCAATCCTGCGAGAGGTGTCACATTGTCAGATTATATGAAAAAATTGGTTTTCTTTTTATTGGTCTCTATCGGGGTTCACGCTCAGCAGGAATCCTTACGGATGACCTACCCATTCATGCCACTAACCGTTAATCCGGCAGAAGCAGGGGCGATGAAATTTTTTTCAGCTAAAGGTGTTTTTCGCAGAAAGCCACTATTTCAAACTATAGGGGGAGCTTCTTCATCACAGCAATTTTTGAGCATCGATATGCCCTTAAATTCAGGAGACTGGGGTCTTGGGTTTTTGGGATTCAATACGGATCAATCTTTCGCTACTTCTTCTGGAATGATTTCATCGAATTTAGGTTTAGCTGCCGTCATTTCAAAGCATTGGAATTGGGGTCGAGGCCATCAATTTAGTGTAGGGGTAAATTCTGGAATTAATCAATATCCCATTTTAGGGAAATCTGGTACCAGTGAAATGCTCGCCAGTGTAGGATTTGGAATTGCTTATCGAAAAGAAGCGCTGACTCTTGGTATTTCGAAACCAACGAATCGTTTGGATGGCTTGGGAGATGATCCTCTTTACATGCAGGCATCTTATTATTTTCCAGTCGCAGATTTGCATACTTTAAAATTGGGAACCGTCATTCGAGAAGATCAAGAAACTAAATTTGATGTGAATGCGGTGTTTTGGTTTCAAGAAAAAGCTGGTTTCGGATTATGGTACCAGCAGACTGGTTCAGAGTTCGGGGATCCTGCACTTTTAGGTACGCTGGAGGTACCGTTAGGAATTAATTTTAGGGTAGGCTACTCCTATGATTTTCTGGGCAAAAACGTGTCGACACTGGGTTCGACAACGATAAGCGAAGCCTCTGGTTTTCATCAAATTTTTCTAAGTTACAACCTGGATTTTGGACTGGGTAAGTTAGGTCTATTTCGACCTTAAAAGAATACCTTAATTATTGGTGATTTTAGGGGAAAAAATTGAAATTATTAAAGAATTTTAATGGCTCTTTTATACTGGGTACAAATCCGCAGAAATTTGTGCTCTTAAAGCTAAAAAACCCGGTAGAAATTAGGGTTATTTTGCGGAGCAAATAGTAAATTGCGTAGATTTTAGCATTTATAAGATGTTAGAATTAATACTAAACCAAAACATTGAAACATTTCTTTGGCCTAAAGCCTAGAAAATTAACTTATGGATCCATTTTCCTACGTAGCCAATGCCGACACGCAAGTCATAGCTGACTTGTATGAGGCGTACAAACAAGATCCCAATTCAGTAGATAGCTCTTGGAGAGATTTCTTCAAAGGTTTCGACTTTTCTCAAACCTGGTTAGGCGAGGGAGCTCCTTCTGGCGCTGTTTCAGCTGATTCAAGCCACGTTCAGAAAGAAATGGCGGTTATCTCCCTGATTAAGGCATTCCGTTCAAGAGGCCACTTATTATCTAAAACTAACCCGGTGCGTGAGCGCAAGGATCGTAAGCCACGTTTAGATTTGGCAGATTATTCGTTGTCTGATGCGGATTTAGATACCGTTTTCCAAGCGGGATCTTTCATGGGTTTAGGTGCAGTAACTTTGCGCACGATTCAAGCAGCTTTACATAAAATCTACGCGGGTTCAGTGGGTTTCGAATATTCGTATATCCGCGACGTTCAGCAAAAAGAGTGGTTACGTAATAAAATCGAGAAGGAAGCCCTTTCTTTCAAGCCTACGTTTGAGGAGAAAAAGCATATTCTTCAGAAGATGAACGAGGCTGTCGTTTTTGAGAACTTCTTAGGAACTAAATATTTAGGCCAAAAGCGTTTCGGCCTTGAAGGTGGTGAATCTACTATCGCCGGTTTAGATGCAATTATCAATGTGGCAGCTGATGCAGGTGTGAAGGAGGCGATGATCGGGATGGCACACAGAGGGCGTTTGAACGTGTTGGCAAACATCATGCACAAATCATACGAAGCAATCTTTGATGGTTTCGAAGGAAATGTGCCACATGAGATTCATGGTGATGGTGACGTAAAATACCACTTAGGTTATTCAAGCAAACATATTTCTCCTAAAGGAAGCGAGATTTCATTGAAATTAGCACCTAATCCATCGCACTTAGAAGCGGTAAATCCCTTAGTAGAGGGTTTCTGCCGTGCGAGTGCAGATGCGCATTATAACGGAGATTACGATAAAGTATTACCTATTTTAATTCACGGAGATGCGGCGGTAGCTGGTCAAGGTATTGTGTATGAGGTAACTCAGATGGCGAAATTAAAGGGTTACGGGACAGGTGGAACCATCCACTTTGTGATCAATAACCAGGTAGGTTTTACGACTGACTTTGAAGATGCTCGTTCGGCGATTTATTGCACGGATGTAGCTAAAATCATCGATGCGCCGGTATTCCACGTGAATGGAGATGATCCAGAAGCGGTTGTATTTGTGTCTCGTATGGCGGCAGAATACCGTCAAGAATTTAACCGCGATGTATTTGTGGATATGGTTTGTTACCGTCGTAATGGCCACAATGAATCAGATGAGCCTCGTTTTACGCAGCCTACGTTGTATGCGAACATCACGAATCACCCAAACCCACGCGAGGTTTACACACAACAATTAATCAAGAACGGCGAGATCGAGGCTAAATTAGCCGAAGAAATGGATTCTGCTTTTAAAGCTGAATTACAGGCTCGTTTAGATATGGTGAAGCAAAAAGTAAGCCCACCGTATGTTCCCTTGAAATTAGATAACCGCTGGTCAGCGCTTCGTTTCTCAAACGAAACGGATTTCGATTCGTCTCCTAAAACGGCGATCTCGAAAGAGGTGATTGATTCAGTAGCGAAAGCTTTGACTTCATTGCCAAAAGGTTTTACCGCCTTAAAGCAAATCGAAAAAGTGATCGCAGATCGCAAAGGCTACTTCGAAAAAGGCCAATTAAACTGGGCTACGGCTGAATTATTAGCGTATGGTTCACTTCTATTAGAAGGTAAACCTGTTCGTTTATCCGGTCAAGATGTGCAACGTGGTACGTTCTCTCACCGTCACGTCGTATTACACGATGCGAACACGAATGAGAACTACAATTCGTTAAACCACATTAAAGAGGGTCAAGAGCAAGCGCAGATTTACAATTCTTTACTTTCTGAGTATGGGGTTTTAGGTTTTGAGTTTGGTTATGCCTTAGCGAATCCAGATGCCTTAGTTATTTGGGAAGCACAGTTTGGTGACTTCGCAAATGGCGCTCAAACCATGATTGACCAATTCGTTTCGTCACACGAATCGAAGTGGGGTACACAGAATGGTTTAGTGATGTTATTGCCGCACGGGTATGAGGGCCAAGGTCCAGAGCACTCGAATGCGCGTCCAGAGCGTTTCTTGCAGTTAGCTGCGGAAAACAACATGATTGTCGCGAACTTAACGACGCCTGCTAATATTTTCCACGCCTTACGTCGTCAATTGACTTGGGATTTCCGCAAGCCATTAGTGGTTATGTCACCTAAGT
>JBILCC010000140.1:0-4415 GCA_044353355.1 Aquirufa sp. | reverse complement strand
CAGAACCGCTGTCTATTCGTAACGGCCGCCCAAAAATCCGGCGAAAACATCGCGAAAACCCAGGCCGCTTACGAACCGGTGATCGCCCAATTCAAAAAGACCTTACCGAAGAACATCGACTTAGTTGTGAATTTCGACCAAGCCGAAAACGTCAATACCCGACTTAGTGGCTTATTGAAGGACTTTATTATTGCCATTTTATTGGTGGCTTTGACGCTCTTACCACTTGGTTTGCGCGCGGCATCCATCGTGATGATTTCGATTCCGCTATCCTTAGCGATCGGGATTATCCTCTTGAACATCATGGGCTACAGCCTGAACCAGCTGAGTATCGTGGGTTTAGTCGTAGCACTAGGACTTTTGGTGGATGACAGCATCGTGGTGGTAGAGAATATTGAACGCTGGATGCGCGAGGGCCACAGCCGATTAGACGCGACCTTAAAGGCAACGAATCAGATCGGGATGGCGGTTTTAGGTTGTACAGTGACCTTGATAATCGCCTTTTTACCTTTGGTCTTTTTACCAGAAGCGTCTGGCGAATTCATCCGCAGTCTACCGATGGCGGTGATTTTCTGTATAGTAGCCTCCTTAGTGGTGTCTCTAACGGTAGTTCCGTTTTTATCGAGCCGCGTGCTGAAATCGCACCAGGGAAATCCGGAGGGAAATCTATTCATGCGTATGTTGAAAAAGCTGATTTCGGGTTCGTATTCTCGTTTGTTAGATTGGGCTATTATTCGCCCTAAAATGACTTTGCTGATCGCCCTTGTCATCTTTATGGCTTCGTTGCGACTCTTCCCAGTCGTAGGTTTCAGCCTATTCCCGGCGTCTGAAAAACCACAATTCATGGTCAATATTTTCAGCCCCTTGCAGTCGAATATGGCCTATACGGATTCGGTTTCCAAACTGATCGAAAGCGATCTGCGCAAGCTGCCCGAGGTAAAATACGTCTCCGCAAATGTGGGCAAAGGAAATCCACGTATCTATTATAATGCGATTCCGCTGAATGACAGAACTGATTACGGCAACTTGTTCGTCCAATTACAGGATGACCTAGGCGCAGACGAGAAAATCAACCTCATCGAAAAATTGCGAACGAAGTACACGAACTATCCTGCCGCGACCATCGAGGTGAAAAACTTCGAGCAAGGCCCGCCAGTGGTGGCCCCTGTGGAGGTGCGTATTTTAGGGGATAACGTAGACACCTTGCGCCAAATCGCCAGCCGCGTAGAAACGATGCTGAAGAATACGAAAGGCACGATTTATGTAAAAAACCCCCTGAAAAACCTGAAATCGGACATTAAATTCGATATCAACAAGGAAAAAGCGAGTATGCTAGGCATCCCGACGGTCAGCATTGACCGCATGATTCGCTTGGTGGTGGCCGGTTTTGATTTGGGTAAAATGACGGACAAAGAAGGCAAGGAATATGCCATCGTCGTTTCGAAACCGCATCCCAAACACCCGAGTCTGGAAGTATTCGATAACCTGTATGTAAATAACGTGCAAGGAACGGCTATTCCATTAAGTCAAGTAGCTTCGGTCAGATTGCAAACTTCCCCCGTCAGCATTAGTCACTTAAATAAGAATCGTTTGGTCTCAGTGAGTTCGTTTGTAGAGAAAGGATTTTTGAATAATGAGGTCATCGCTGAAACAGAGAAAAACCTCGCGAAGATTGCCTTGCCAGCTGGATACCACTTCGAGATGGGGGGTGAAGTGGAGAGTAAGAACGAAAGTTTTGGCGGGTTTGGGACGATCATATTGGTGACGATATTCTTCTTTGTCGCCGTGTTAATTCTCGAGTTTGGAACCTTTAAAAGTACCCTGATCGTACTTTCTGTGATCCCATTAGGGATTGTGGGGGCACTTTTAGCACTTTGGTTTACGGGAACGCCGCTTTCCTTTGTGGCGACGGTGGGACTGATTGCACTCGCAGGAATTGAGGTAAAGAATACCATCTTGTTGGTAGATTTCACGAACCAATTACGCGCAGAAGGTATGCCGATGGAGCAAGCCATTCGCGAGGCCGGTGAAGTTCGCTTTTTACCGATTATCTTGACTACGTTGACGGCGATCGGTGGTCTAATTCCTATCGCCATTTCCACAAATCCCCTTATTTCACCCCTTGCGATCGTGATGATCGGTGGACTGATTAGCTCCACCCTCCTATCTCGCATCGTGACCCCGGTAGTCTACAAATTAATCCCTCCAGCGATATGACTTTGAGCACGATTTTACTGCTTCCGCAACTGATTATTGGTTCGTATACGTCCAAAGGCAACCCCGGCATCGAGGTGTTCAATTGGGATATAAAGACAGGTAAAGCTTCCAAAAGCTATACATTGAACTCCCCTGCAGCTTCCTATCAAGCTATTTCAGGAGAATATCTATTCTCCGTTTCGGAAGAAGGTGATGGCAAGGCGAGCGTTTCCTCTTTCCAAATGCGCAACGGGAAATACGAGGCTATCAACACCGAATTAAGCCGTGGCGACCACCCCTGTTTCATCCTGTACCGCGAGAAATCTCAAACGATTTATACCGCGAATTATTCGGGCGGAAGTGTGAGTGTATTCCAAACCTCGTTCGGAAGACTCAAACCTTTAGCCCAATACATCACCTACACGGGTTCCAGCACAAACAAAGAACGCCAAAACAGCTCCCACGCCCACATGGTCGCTCTTTCTCCTGATCAAAACACCTTATTTGTGACGGATTTAGGCTCGGATAAGATCTATGCGCACGCTATTTTAGGGGATGGTCGACTCGCGGAGGGTCGCACAGAAATCGCACTTTCCCCCGGCAACGGACCTCGCCACATCCGCTTCAATGCGAAAGGCGACCGCGCTTATTTGTTGAATGAATTGAGTTCAGATGTGGATGTGTTTGCCTTGAAAGGTTCGCAATTAGAAAAGATCCAAAGCATCCCAGCGGATACCTCTGATGCAAAAGTGAAAGGCTCCGCAGACATTCATATATCTCCAAACGGCCAATGGCTTTTAGCCTCCAACCGCATCTCAAGTAATCAAGTCGTGGTATTCAAAATCGAAACAAATGGAAAATTAACACGGAAATTTCACCAAAACGTCGCTAAAATCCCCCGCAATTTTACTTTCGATCCTTCGGGTAAATTTGTGTTAGTAGCGAGCCAAGAAGAGGATCGCGTGCAGGTGTTTCATTTCGACGACAAAACCGGAATGCTTAAAGACAGTCACCAAGATATTTTGGTCAAATCCCCCGTTAGCTTGCTAATTCGCTAATCGCTTTCACTAACACATCGAGTTCTTTCAAAGTCGTGAAGACATTGGGTGTAATTCTGCATCCATGAATGTTTCCTCCGTCAATGGCCACAGTGAAAATCTTGTATTCCTTCATCAAGCGCTCCGCTAAAACCGACGGCTTGATTCCTTCAATTCCTACATTGGCAATCGCGCAAGACTTAGTGGGATCCGCCGGATGGTGTAATCGAACACGAGGCAGCGGGCGAACTTTCGTGGTCCAGTAATTTTGCAAATAGCGCAGGCGTTTTTCCTTACGTGCAGGGCCCAGTTTTTCGTAGAAATCAATCGCGTCGTCTACCGCTAAATCTGTATAAACCGGAATCGTTCCCACGTGATTTAAGTGTTTAATATCCGATAATGGAACGCCTTCCTCAGCAATCAGCGGCCAGATTTGCGCAATCTTTTCCTTGCGAACATGTAAGATTCCAACGCCCAAAGGCACCGCCAGCCACTTATGTAAACTCGCTCCATAATAGTCGCAGTTCAGGTCTGAAATTTTGAATTCAAATTGTGCGACAGCATGAGCTCCGTCTACCATCACTTCCACTCCGCGGGCATGGGCCATGTCGCAGATTGGGCGGACGGGATTGATTTGGCCGGTAATGTTTACCATATGGCACACCATGATCAACTTCGTCTTTCCCGTAATCGCATTCGCATACAAATCAACGATCTCTTGATCTGAAGCCGGATTAATAGGCAATGAAATGATTTTCAACACGATTCCATGACGACGTGCCACCTGCTTAAACATGTCTTGCATAGCACCATAATCTTGCATCGCAAAAATGGCCTCGTCTCCGGCTTTCCAGGGAAAACCGGCAATAATCGTATCTAATGATTCCGTTGTATTTCGCGTTAAAACGAGCGTGTCTTCTGGGCAACCCACCAGGCGAGCAACACGTGCCGCGATCCGATTCTTATTCTCAAACTGCACCGTTCTCATGTAATACGCGCCTTGGGCATTTACTTTTCGGATATGTCTGAAGTATTTTTCCAAAGTCGCCTCCGGAGTAATATTATAATAACCGCTTTCGAGGTTAATAAAGTCTGAACTCAGTTTATATCCTCCTCGAATTCCCGCCCAAAAATCTTCGTCTGAAGCGAGTGACTCGCTAGTTTGAGTTTTGGCATACGAAT
>JBILCC010000039.1:0-14095 GCA_044353355.1 Aquirufa sp. | reverse complement strand
TAAAAGGTAGGGTTCTGCCGCCTTCAGTTTCTCCGCGACTTGCTGCCGCGTCACCTCGGTGGCCACTTCGTCCTCAAAAACGACGGTAATAATGGAAAGCCCCATCCGAGAAACGGAGCGAATATCCTTCACATTGGGGATGGTCCGCAACGAGATTTCTAACGGATAAGTAATGAATTTTTCGACCTCTGAGGTCGCAAGTGCAGGGGATTGCGTAATCACCTGAACTTGGTTCGAGGTAATGTCTGGTAAGGCATCGATAGGCAACTGGCGAAGCGAATACCCTCCCCAAAAAATCAGCCCCAGGACAAAAAGCCCGATCACTAATTTATTGCGTATACTGAAACTGATAATGGAATTAATCATGGTATTAAAATTATGCTTTGACTAGAACGGCGCGCGCCGTATGCTACAGGCGTAATTTTAAAACCGGGGAGGCGCGATTAGCACACGCTCCATGGAAAAATGGTAGTTGTTTTCGTAGAATTCTGAGCGGCGACGCACTACGATGAGCGCAATTGCACTCATAAAAAAGAGGGCGACTGTGGGTAAAACGTAACCCATCGCACCTGAGAAATCGAAACTAGGTAAACTCGGATGTTGGGTTGTTTTTGCGTGCTTCGAATCAGCCGAATAATGCATCCAAAGGAAGTCCACAAAACTGAAACCCGCCGGAGCCTGCTTCTTGTGATCTTGAAAATGCTTCACCAGTTCATTCGCCTTGATGGCCTGTTCCATACCCACCTTAGGCAATAAGCCACCGGCAAATAGGATCACAAAAAGAACATAGGCAACGACATTTTTCATCCCCCAAATGTAACAAAAATTCGAATTTTTCACCCATATTTATGTTTTCATTTTATTTTAAGATGGAATGACGGCCTAAATCATGGATGAAATAAATCTTTTGTGGCATCAGCTCACTGATTCTGAAACCATTATCCGTTCTGGATTGATGGTGATTACCCTGATTGTTTTCGCCGAAAATGGCCTGTTTTTCGCCTTTTTTCTGCCTGGAGATTATTTATTGTTTTTGACAGGTGTTTTTGGAGGCACAGGCGTTTTGAAGGAACCTTTAAGCTCGCTTTTATTGAGTATTTTTCTGGCTGCTGTCATCGGTTCCCTGGTTGGGTATTTAGTGGGACGATTTTTCGGAAAATCGTTGATGAATAGGCCGGATGGCTGGTTTTTTAAGAAGAAACACCTGGAATCGACCCGAGAATTTTTCGATAAATACGGATTTAGTGCGCTGGTCATCAGTCGCTTTTTGCCTATCGTTCGGACCTTTACGCCCATTTTAGCTGGCATTAGTCACCTTTCTTGGTACAAATTTATCTTGCTGAATCTGGTAGGAGGAGCTCTATGGGTAGGCACTTTAGTAACCGCAGGTTTTTATTTAGGCCAAAGTTTCCCAGGCATCATCAATTACGTTCAATACATCATTCTATTTTTCCTTGCTGTCACTACGTTTACGGTGATTAAAGGCTATTTGAAGTTAAGGCAATGATCGAGCAATTTGGTTATGTGGCGGCATTTTTAGGCGCAGGAATTCTCTTCCTGGGTTTGATCCTAACCCTTGCCCGCTTCATCCGCCCTAATCGCCCGAATGTCGAGAAAAATTCCACCTACGAATCAGGTGAAGCACCCGTAGGAAACGCAAATATTCGCTTCAATCCCCGTTTTTACGTAATTGCACTGCTTTTTGTACTATTCGAAATCGAATTGGTTTTCCTCTTCCCCACGGCCACTTTATTGAAAAACAAAGAGCTGTCCATGATTGCACCGGAATTCCCTATGTACGCAGTTATAGAGATTTTATTATTCGTCGGAATTTTAGCCTTAGGATTAGTTTTCGCTTGGGTGAAAGGGTATTTGAACTGGGAAAAACCAGAAACAGCGGCAGAAAAATTGAACATTCCTATCCCAGATAACGTTTACGATAGTATCAGGACAAAACATTCCGCCCTAAAATAATGGATCATAAAACGCATTCCTTTGGTTCTTTGAACGCTTTCTCTAAACTACTATTGGATTATTTAGCGGAGAAACCTGAGTTGAAAGCGTTTTATAACAATGGTCCTCTTTTGGCAAATTTCAAAGACCAAATTTCAGAGAAAAAAGGGTTTTCGAGTGAAAATAGGGCAATTCTTCAGACCGTCTTAACCGAGCAATATGCGGAAATTGAGGCGGAAATGCCGGCGGTGGATCTTCGCGATGAGAATACCTTTACCGTCACGACTGGGCATCAGTTAAATATTTATACGGGTCCCCTTTATGTCATTTATAAGCTAGTCTCGACCATTAATCTGGCGCGTGCACTTCAAAAAGCATATCCCACTCAGCGCTTTGTCCCTATTTATTGGATGGCGACGGAGGACCACGATTTTGAGGAGATCAATCACTTCTTTGCTTTTGGGACGAAATACGAGTGGAATACATCCCAAAAAGGGGCTGTAGGTCGATTTAATCTGAACGATTTCCCTACCATTCCACTTAGAAACGAGATCTTCGATAAGGCCTACGCAGAGGGAAAGACACTTTCCGAAGCCGTGAGAATGTATATCCACACACTTTTCGGAACTGATGGACTCGTTTGTCTCGATGCAGATGATGTGCGTTTGAAGTCGATTTTCGCTCCTATCATGGAGGCTGATTTGAAACAGCAGATCCACGAACCTATCGTACGGGCAAGCACAGAAAAATTAGAGGCATTAGGCTATAAAACGCAGGTTTCGGCGCGTCCGGTGAACCTGTTTGAATTAACAGAGAACGACCGCATACGATTAGAAACGGGGGATTCGGTGGATATCACCCTAGCGAGCCCCAATGTGATCTTGCGACCTTTGTACCAGGAAGTCATTTTACCTAATCTGGCCTACATCGGAGGCCCGGCGGAGGTGGCCTATTGGTTGCAATTGAAAGGTATTTTCGATTTACACCAGGTTCCGTTTCCTATTCTATTGCCGCGCAATTTTGCGATCGTGAAGACGCAGAAACAGGCGGAGAAAGCGGAAAAACTCGGTTTAAGTTTAGCAGATTTGTTTAAAAATGAACTTGGCTTAAGACGAGATTTTGTGGCTGGACGAACTTCACACAAGCTAGATACAGCGGGTGAGGCGAAAGCTTTACAACCCATCATAGCGGAATTAGCTGAACGTGCAAAAGCCATCGACCCTACCTTAGAAGCGAGCGTTTTAGCTGAAAAGGCACGCTGGATGAATGGATTAGTGCGATTAGCCAAGAAATTAAAGCGCGCGGAAGAGCGTAATCAGTCGGATGAAGTGAGACAGGTTTTAGCACTAAAAGAAGCCCTATTCCCTGCCGGAGAATGGCAGGAGCGCCACACGAACTTCCTCGAATTCGCGAGCGATCACCCGAATTTTATTGACGATTTATTGAAGACATTCGATCCATTGAATTTCGAATTCTACGAAATAACCCTATAATGCCCGAAAAACTCAGTCCGTCAGACTTCCTCGAAGCCGCAAAATCTTACCCGGTGCTCGATGTACGATCGCCCGGCGAATATTCACGGGCTCGGATTCCTGGGGCCATATCCTTTCCTATTTTTGACGATGTGCAACGCGCGGCAGTGGGAACTTGCTATAAACAAAAAGGAAAAGATCAGGCGATTGAATTGGGCTTAGCATATGTGGGCCCACAACTAGCGGCTTGGGTAAAAAAGGCGAAAAAACTAGCGGTAGATAACACCATCCTAGTCCATTGCTGGCGCGGAGGAATGCGAAGCGGCAGTATGGCCTGGCTTTTTGAAACGGCCGGATTACAGGTTAAAATCCTCGTAGGTGGCTACAAAGCTTACCGAAATGAAGTATTGGCTATTTTCGACCAACCGATTCCTTTTCGGGTGCTAGGTGGAAAGACGGGATCAGGAAAGACAGAAATCTTACACGAATTAGCTAAAAGAGGTCAACAAGTCTTGGATTTAGAGGGGATTGCACATCACCGGGGGTCGGCTTTTGGGCATTTAGGACTGGCTGTTCAGCCTACGAGTGAGCATTTTGAGAATGAAGTACACCGCATTCTGTGCGGTTTTGATTATGGCCAGGAGATCTGGGTGGAGGACGAAAGCCGTCACATTGGTCAGGTATTTATGGGTGCACCACTGTATAATCAGCTTCGGGAGGCTCCAGTAGTGTTTTTAGACATTGAGCCGGTCTACCGTTTGCCGCATTTGGTGAGCGTATATGCGTCCTATCCGAAGGAGGATTTAGAGAAAGCTTTGGGCAAAATAAAGAAACGATTAGGCCTGGACCGCTACGCCATAGCGATGGAAGCTCTGGAGGCCGGCGACTTTAGTTTAGTAGCGGAAATCACGCTGCATTACTACGATAAGGCCTATATGTATGGTTTAGGCCAAAGAGAAAACGACAAAATCACCCGCATCGAGGTCCGCACGTTGGACCCGATCGAGCAAACCGATTTACTTTTAGAACATGCTTCCTACCGAATTTTTAGAAAAGATATTAGCGCAACACCAGCAAACGCCCCCATTTCCGGCGACATCTGACATCAAGAAATTGTTCACGAAAATCGTTTTGACGCTTTTCCCTGAACAGACACGCAAGCATTTTAATACGCCCGATGAATTGAAAGCCGTGTGGGAAAGCATCGAAAATGGGCTAGAAAGCTTGTTTTATTCGATGAAAGACCAGCTATCGGCAGAACCTACGGTCATTGCAAAACGCTTTTTAGACCGCATTCCGGCCATCTATGACCTGTTGCAAACGGACGTGGAAGCGATGGTAGAGGGCGATCCAGCGGCGACCACTTCTTATGAAGTGATTCGCACCTATCCCGGATTCTATGCCTTGGCCTTTTACCGTTTAGCGCATGGGTTGCTACAAGAAAATGTTCCGTTAATTCCACGGATTTTGACAGAATATGCCCATTCCAAAACAGGCATCGACATCCACCCAGGCGCCAGCATTGGTCGTTATTTCTTCATGGACCACGGCACCGGGATCGTGATTGGAGAAACAACAGTCATCGGTGAACGTGTAAAACTATACCAAGGAGTAACCTTAGGAGCTCTTTCTGTTGATAAATCAATGGCTTCCACGAAACGCCACCCTACGATCGAAGACGGCGTGGTTATCTACTCTGGAGCCACTATTTTAGGGGGCGAAACGGTTGTGGGAAAAGGCTCCGTTATAGGCGGAAACGTCTGGTTAACGCGCAGCGTGCCAGCAAACACAAAGATTTACCACCAAGAAACCGTCAAAGTTATCCAAGATTAATATGAGCCAATTATTAGATTTAGTAGGGAACACCCCCTTGGTCGAATTAACTCGCCTGAACCCAAACCCGAAGGTGAAGATTTTCGGGAAATTAGAGGGCAATAATCCGGGCGGTTCTGTGAAGGACCGTGCCGCAAAAAATATGATCGAAGGCGCCATCGCTCGCGGCGAATTAAAAGCCGGGATGAAACTTATTGAAGCGACATCTGGCAACACTGGAATTGCATTAGCCATGATTGCTCGATTGTATGACATCGAAATCGAATTAGCGATGCCTGCGAATTCCACGCGGGAACGCGTGCTGACGATGGAGGCTTTCGGCGCCACAGTGACATTGACTGAAACTATCGAATCAGCTCGTGACTATGCCGTCGAAAAGGCAGCTAGCGGCGAATTCTTTATGTTGAATCAATTCGAGAATCCAGATAATTATTTAGCCCACTATAAAACCACGGGACCCGAAATCTACCGCGACACAAAAGGCGCCGTTACTCACTTCGTGAGTTCTATGGGCACCACGGGCACCATAATGGGCACATCCATGTACTTAAAGGAACAAAATCCGAACATCCAAATCGTCGGTTGCCAGCCGACAGACGGCTCGAAGATCCCAGGTATTCGCCGCTGGCCCATTGAATACCGACCTAAAATATATGATCCTTCCCGCGTAGACCGCGTCATGGATATATCTGAGGCAGACGCGACCGCGATGACCCAGGCTTTGGCCAAAGTCGAAGGCGTCTTCGGTGGCATGAGTAGCGGCGGCAGCGTATTAGCCAGCCTCCGCTTAGCAACTGAGTTAGAGGAAGGTGTGATCGTTTGCATCATTTGTGATCGCGGAGATCGTTATTTATCGAGCGGTCTTTTCGGGCAATAAATCCTCGCTTTACGAGATTTCTCGGTTTTTTTTAAACCAAGATTGGGATTAAATAAAATTATACTTATTTTTGCACTCCCGATTAACGCGGGCAATTGAGGTGGATTAGCTCAGTTGGTAGAGCATCGGATTGAAAATCCGTGTGTCCCCGGTTCGAGTCCGGGATCTACCACTTCAATGACAAAAGACCCTAGCAGAGATGTTAGGGTCTTTTGTTTTATGCCTATTCTGAAAGTAAACCCACTTAAAACAAAACAGGTATTGACACATCCTGTCAATACCTGAAATATACTTTCTAAAGAGGAAGCTTATTGCCCGATTAGCAACATCGTCTTCAGTTTCTGCTCGATCTCTTTACCGACTAAAATCGAAGGCGTCTGGATTTTATTTAACTTCTTAATGGCGGTCAAAGCTACATCCTTGCGAACTAAATTGAACAAGGCTTCTATAGACAGTTCTCCTTTCGACTCTTGCAATCGTTTTAATAAATGATAGGTAAATAGTCCGTGTTGATTCTGATCATCGGTAACGGAACTCTCATTGCCTGAACTAGACGTCATTAAAACCATGTTAGGCCCTAACTCCGGGTTAACTGGTGTTACGGTAATTCCTTTCATCGTAGCAATAGGAGCCACCTTCCCTAAACCACTAAAACACGCATCAATAATTAACGTAATTTTGCCATGTGGTTTTGCGGATAAGCGGGTCATTAAATTTTTCAAAGAAACACCTTGATTAACATTATTCCCACTTATATCGATGGGAATTAAATAGGGTTCTTTGGTTTTCTCGTCTGGCATTCCATGACCTGAATAAAAGATGACAATTTCTTTTCCTTTTCCATCTATATCCATTAATCTTTCTAAACGAGAGATTGCTTGGTTCATCGTGCCATACGTAGCATTTCTAAGGAATTCTACATTCTCTTTTTCGAAGCCGTACAATTCTCTTAAATAGTTAGCGAATGTTTCTCCGTCACGCACGGCATACGGAACATTGTTTTCTGCTGTTAAATTCGGCTGGAAGGAGGAGTAATCTTCATTCCCAATAACAAGGGCAAATCCATTATTCTTTTTCCCTGTCGGGATATTTACATCGATTTCACTTAAAGCCCGCTCCTTCACTGAAACATGTGCCTTTAAATCCGTTGGAATCTTATTCATTTCCATAATCCTGTGAATGATCATTTCAATTTTAATTCGACGGTATTCTGGCCCAAACTGTTCCGACTCTTCCGAGAAGTGAACATATTTACGACGTGTTTCATCAAATATATCGGCGGAATTTTCCATGAAATTTCGAACCGAATACGTACGCAAAAATCCTAATTGACTGTTCTGAGTGATGCCCTCTTCCTTAGTTAAATTTAAACCTGACAATTGCCCTTGGAAATAATACGGAAAGTTCTTGAATGGTCCATATTCATTGGCATAAGGAAGCGCATTCATGATCTTAGACTTATCGGTAGACCCAGTTAAATTGAAGGTGATCTTCGTATTAGGCACTAAATATTCGCCTAATTTTTCAGAAGTGGATTTGATAAAGAAGTCGACCAAAGTAGTAGCCGCCACCGACTCGAATATATCATACTTTCCTGCCTTGTAATCTGCTGTCTCCTTTTCAATGTTCGCCTTTATTCCTTGAGATAAAAACACCACATGTAGATTTAATTCATCTTGACCTAAGGAATCCTTCTCTACCTTTAAATGTGCCTCCACTGTCAGCTCAACATCATTTAATTTTCCTTTTGATCTCAAAGTAGCCACTAAATCCGCTAAACTATTTTTAAAGTCTTGCTCTTTCGAAGCAATTTTTTTCGCCACCTCCAGTGAATATTCTTGCTCTAAGGCAACCATTTTGCGTGTATCCGTGCTAAACTTGATGATCCCTTCTTTGGACTTAATTTCTAATTCACTTATAGCAAAAGTATTATCCTTTTCAAGTGAAAAATGCATCAATTGAAGACCTAATTCTTCAATTGATGCAACTGGTTTTAATAACTTAAACTTGACCAGAGGGAAAGGCGCTAGCATAACCGATAGACTATCATTCCTTAACTCATATTTTAGATTCTTAGACGACTTTACTTGTGCTAAACTATCTACAATGGACGTGGTAACAGACTCCACATAATTTTTCACACTTGCATCATTCACCCGCTTGTCATATTCCACCGCCTTTTCCCCTGCTTGCTGCTTGATGAATTGGTTCTTTCTGCTCTCCACTAATTTTGTGACGATTCGCTTATAATTAGGCTCTAAATCCGTCACATCTGAAAGTAATATACGCGTATCATTTCCAGAGGTTATAATATACCTTTTAGCATTAGGTAAATCATCTACGAAGCCCATTGACACGGCACCTTTGTGAAGTTCCTGTGTGTTAATTACCTTATTTTTCAATAGGTCAACTGTATAAACAAATCCGTCCTCATCCCCTACATATGCATAATGATCTAATGGGTCTACTTCGATGCTTGTCAAAGGTGCTTTGGATATTGTCAAATTTTGCTTTGCAGTAGACAGATCTTGAGAATAAATAAAAAGCTGTCCACTGGTTAAACCAATAAATACTTCAAAATCCTTCGCATTTACTTTTAATGACGTAACCCCTGAAGGTAATTTCAAGCGGTTTGAAACATCCCCATTCTCTGGGTTGTAATAATAGACGTAATAATCATCCGCTAAAATCAGTTTCTTGAAATTGTTATTCCACTCTCCTTCTGAAACAAAATGTGGGAGATCTTTTTTTCGAAGTTTGATATTCTCCTTTGCAATTTCTGTTTCATACAAAGAACCGTTAGCAGCGATCAAATAATACTTGTCACCAAATTCATTAGCCAGGATTTTTTTAACCTGAAGGTCCTTGATGTTATTGCGACTTTCATAGGCCACTTTAAAATCCCAATTGTCATACATACTTAACCGATTATCTACGACCATAAAAGTCTCTCCTCCTAAAGGAGATACTTTAATTACTGGCAAAGAGCTTGCCTCCAATGCCTGTCGATTATAATAATATGCGCCTTTTTGTGTTCCAAAAAAGATCCTATATCCCGTATTTGACTGATTTAAAATAGGCGTATTGATAAAATATTCTAACTTTTTTTCCTGCGCAAAAACAGAGGCAGTTAAAAAAATTAAAAAAAATAGTAAGTGGTTAAATCTCATGGATTAAAAATTAAAAAATTCTTGATTTGCTTCGCCCTACTTGTGTAATTTAATTGATTGTACCAATACGCCCAGGAATTAAAATCGGTTATTTGAGCTGCATTGATAGAGACATTTTCAGGATATGAAACGATCAATAAACCATTCTTTTCCCCCTGCTTTTGTTTGGTATTCACATGCCAATACACTGATTTGTCTGGCAAGGAAATGGGTTGATTTACACCTAACATATTACTTTGCTGTAAACTCTGTGGATAAAGCAGCGAATAATTCCCTTCCCCATCAATTAAAAATACCCAAAAATAAGCTGTTTTAGGTGAGGTAATTTTCATCGAAATGGGATCTCCATTCTTATAACGAGAATCCACTCCATCCACTAATAAATTTATTCGATCCTTAGGCTCTGCATCAAATTTCACGACAGAGACATTGGCTTTTACGCACACATTAACTTCTCCGCTCGAACCTACAGATTGGTCAAACGAAATCACATTGAATTTCGAGATTTCACCCTTCAAATCGGCAAAAGTCGTTTCGTAATAATTGTCCTTATCCGTCGTCGAACCTTTCTTTACATCAAAAAATTGATTCGACGTAATTAACTCACTGATCCCTGCTTCTTGCAAGGCTACAAGTTTCACATTAAAAATCGCTGCTTGACGTGCTTCTTCTACCGTCTCATTTGAATGCAAAACGGCACAAGCAGATAGGTCGTTTAACCTAACCTCTTTTTGTGAGACTAAATTAAACGACGCTAAAATGAAGGTAATTAATAAGGGTAGACTAGTTTTTTGTAGGAACATCCTTATCTAATAATGCTCTGAATTTATCGTAATCTAAATCTAAATTCTTTTTCTCAGAAGCAGACAATTTGTTCATAATTTGAGTTGCCGCAGCATCCTTATTGATAGAGAGCGCTAAATACGTATTGTATTGACCCGTTTTCTTGTCAAATGCTAAGGTCTGGCAAGCCACTTTAATGTCAGTCAACATCTCATCTACTGTTTCTGAAGTAATGGATTCAAAACGCGACTTGAATTCTTCTCTGTTATTAACTGAACGAGAAACAGAGTAATCATCTGTTAACGAACGAATGTTCGAGCGAATTAATGAAGCAATCTCCGTCTTTGCATTGATTAATGCCTTCTTTCTGGAGGTCACCTGGTCTAAGCTTACTCCCTTACCAGAAGCCATATAATTTTTCTTTGAAGAAGTGTATTTGTCCTCAAAACAAGGCAATTCAACTTCTTTTTGACCAGCTGGCAACTTTGTTCCACAGCTATTTAATAAAACAACTGATAATGCCAGGAATGAGATTTTAGATACTAGTTTCATGATGTTATTTTTTTTGTTAAAAATAATTTTTTTTACCCAAAATTCAACTGAAAACTTATTTACCGGCAAATAAAATTAAGCCCCTGATGCTGAATAGTATACCGCTAAATAAATAGGTATTTTTCTTTAGGATAATTTTAAATAAATTTCTAGTTGAATAATTCCCTTCTAAACATATGGTACGAAATTTACGTCTTTTAAAAAGTATATTATCGCTTCTGACCTGCCTTATATTCTTACAGTTTTCTGCTGAAGCAAAAAAGCGTACCCGTTATTTTGTCCATAACACAAAAATTTATGTGGAGACAACGGGAAATGATACGGGGTCTGAGGGTCTAATTTCAGCACCATTTCGCCGTATTCAATCAGCCTTAAACTATGCCATTAATGGAGATACGGTTTTTGTAAAGCCAGGAACCTACCTAGAGAATCTCGATATGGGTTCGAAGGCCGTTCATTTAATTTCTACCGCAGGGCCAGATTTAACCATAATTGATGGAAATGCAACGGGAATGGGCTTAATTATCCGTTCGGGATCCGCTTCTATTCAAGGTTTTTCTATCACGAATACTGCCGCGCCCACCTACCAGATCAGATGGGTTGCTCCTTATGGTTTTCACACAGAAGGAACAGCGATTTTCTCAGGAGATCAAACCATAAGACCGACCATTAAAAACTGTAAAATCTATAATAACTTCATCGGTATTTATGGTAATGCGAATGTGGTTGATTGCAAAATTTACAATAATACAGTTGGATATTCTGGCTATTGGGTAAGCCCACAAATCAGTAAATCTTTTTTTTACGGCAATACACACTCTGCGATTGAGATTTCAAACGCAAATAATACCTCGATTACAAACTCGGTATTTTATAACAATGCCAAAGTTTTTGCCTTTAGAAGTGATTTAAATGCCTGGAGATTTAGGGTTCAAATTTTGAACACCACGATCGCGAACAATGCGAAAATCATGACAACTTCGGAAGGAAATACGACTTCCTTTCTGAATTCAATCATTTACAATAATACGGATCCCATCCTCGGATTTGGCCAAACCTATGATTCTCTTATTGTCAAAAATACCATCTTAGAGAGAGGAATTGATGCTATTCCAGTAGCGGCAAGAGCGAAAGCGAATGTGGATTTAACCACCTTGCAAAATGTCGATCCTAAATTTGTGGGCTCAGGCAATTACCAATTATTAAGCAATAGCCCGGCCATTGGAGCCGGCAGTTCAACCTTTACAAATACGGTTGATATCAATGGAAAATCTCGGCCTTTACCTGCAGGCTCTAATCCTGATTTAGGTGCATTTGAATCTGATTTAGGTGTTCCATTTGAAGTCCCAGCAGATAGAACTATCCCGGGGATTCAACTGGCAACTGGCTTTCAGCACACCTTATTATTGCAAAAAGATGGTTCGCTATGGGGTTGGGGATCTAACAACATAGGTCAGTTAGGCGATGGTACGACTACCAATAAAATAGAGGCCACTCAAATTGGTACTAGTAAAGATTGGAGATCAATCGCCTCTAAAGGTAATTCAACCCTTGCAATTAAAATTGATGGAAGTTTATGGGCTTGGGGATCAAATGGCATCGGTAATTTAGGTATTGGTTCTACCTCGTTTCAACGAAGTCCTATACAAGTAGGCTCTGATCGCAATTGGTCCAAAATATCGGTGGGGCCTAATCATGTGCTAGCCATCAAAACAGATGGAAGTTTGTGGGCATGGGGCTACAATTATTATGGACAATTAGGGGATGAGTCTTTTGTCAGTAGATACGAACCTGTTCAAATTGGGACAGCTAAAGATTGGGAAAATGTCTCCGCTGGGGGTACTCATTCTGCAGCTGTTAAAAAAGATGGAACCTTGTGGACATGGGGTTATAATTTACAAGGACAATTAGGAGATGGTACAAATACCAATAGAAATGTCCCTACTAAAGTGGGAACTGAAACTAATTGGTCTCAAGTGGATGCTGGAGGGAATCACACGTTAGCACTTAAAAAAGACGGCAGTCTTTGGGCATGGGGCTATAACCTATTAGGACAATTAGGCAACTTTACTTACAACGATAGAAATACGCCTGGCCGTGTAGGTAATAACTCAGATTGGAGACAAATTGTCGCAGGCACAGGTATCTCGATGGCCTTAAAATCCGATGGAACTATTTGGGTTTTTGGAACCAATAATTCTGGTTTATTAGGCGATGGGACATTGGTTGAAAAAAGAAATTACCCCGCTAAAATGGGCACTAAATCTGATTGGGAACGCGTTTCTGTTTTTGGTAATTTTGCCGTAGCCATTAGCCGAGAAGGAACGATTTATGCCTGGGGAAATAATGGATTCGGGCAGTTAGGAACAGGAAAAGTAGAGCAGAAAAATAGCTTTATTCAAGTAGGGACTGACCTAAATTGGAAAAGCATTGGAGCAGATGGTGTTACTCCACTAGCGATCAAAACGGATAATTCTGTATGGTCTTGGGGCTTAAATAATTCAGGGCAAATGGGAGATGGAAGTGTCGTAAATAAAAACTTCCCCGTTAGAATTACCTCTATAGCAAACATTCAAACCTTTAGTGCCGCAGCTTCAAATCATACTTTTGCTATAAAAACAGACGGAAGCCTTTGGGGATGGGGATCAAATTTTGCTGGACAATTTGGAAATGGAACAACTGGACAAACCATTCCCGTTCCCACATTGGTTGGAAGTAGCACAGATTGGAAATCGCTATCAACAGGATCATCCTCTACTTATGCTATTAAAAATGACGGTAGTCTATGGGGCTGGGGAAATTACACCATTAAATCTACTCTTAACGGAACAACCCAAACATTTACCCAAGTAAATTCAACTACCCCTTTAAGGATCGGAACTGATACTAATTGGAAGCAAATATTCGCAGGTAGCAATACAAACTATGGCATTAAAACGGATGGTAGTTTGTGGGCTTGGGGATATAATTTCAGCGGCCAATTAGGAGATAGCACAAATATTACCAAAGAGAATCCAGTCAGAATTGGGAATTCCAATGACTGGAAAGTGGTTGTAGCGGGAAGCAGCCATGCGCTAGCACAAAAAACAGATGGCACCTTGTGGGCCTGGGGAAATAACTCGGTAGGACAATTAGGAAATGGCACAAATACCACTGTCAATTATCCAGTAAAAATTTCAAACGATACAGATTGGAAAATCATCTCTGCTCGTGGTGGGCATTCTGCTGCCATTAAAAATGATGGTACTTTGTGGACATGGGGAAACAATTTCAACGGTCAATTAGGCCAAAATTCTGTTTCAAACCTTAATGTTCCTACTAAAGTGGGAACAGATACCGACTGGAAATCTGTTTCGGTCGGAGGCTCCAACACTTTCGCTCTAAAAACAAACGGTAGCCTATGGGCAACGGGTAATAACTCCAATGGTCAATTAGGTAATAATGACGGATTCTAT
>JBILCC010000139.1:0-4439 GCA_044353355.1 Aquirufa sp. | reverse complement strand
TCGCATATTTCTTCAGTGATGGATTGGAACTTGATTCCTTTAGCAAACATCGAACGTATTGAAATCCTTAAAGGAGGCCAATCTACGCTCTATGGATCGGATGCTATGGCGGCTGTCATCAATTTAGTGACGAAGAAAAATGTAAAAGGAATAAATATCGTATTACAAGGTGGAGGCCTAGGAACACATCAGGAACAAATATCTTGGTCGACGACTCAAGGGAATAATCAGCTACAAATACAAGCTCAAAATTATGCGACGGATGGTTTTTCCTCTGCTAAAATAGCACAAGGAAATGCGGAGGCAGATGGTTTTAAACAACAAAGCTGGGGTTTGAAATGGGGTCGCGACATGGGAAAGAATGGGAATTTGGATTTCTCTTATTCATCTCAACTTTACCAGGGTAACTTAGATAATGGCCCTTTTGTAGATGATCGCGATTTTGCGTCTAAGGCAACAAGTCATTCATTCAGAGCACAATACCAGGCGAAAAACTGGACAGTTCGTGCTTTTCAAGACTTGATTCACCGCGAATTCAGAAATGATTCTTCAGATGTCGCCGCGAATGCTTATTCTAAATTTAGTCTTTCGAGTTATGCAGGTTTAAATCAGGGATTGGAGGCTTTTGTGAAAATTCCGGTAAAGGAAAACGCCACTTTACTGATTGGTTCGGAATATAGACGCCAAAAAACGGAGCAAAGCGACTTTTCTATTAGTGACTACGGTCCCTACGTGTCCCCTGATTTATCAGACAAGCAGAAGACGCAGCAGATTATGGGAACATACGCTACTTTTCAGCAGAGCTGGGGTAAATTCGGTTACGAAGTGGGGACGCGTTGGAATACGCAGTCGACTTTTGGAAATTATTTTACCTATAATTTGAATCCATACTGGGCTATTTCGCAGACGGCGAAGTTCTTTGGGAATTATTATACGAGTTTTAAAACGCCTTCGATCTACCAATTAGCCTCGCCATATGGTAATCTAGACTTACAGCCGGAGCAAGGTAAAACAATCGAATTCGGGGCTGAAAAGAAGTTGAAAGCGTGGAAAATTCGTGCTGTAGCCTTCGAAAATCAAGTCAATCAGGGAATTGTTTTTCAGTCGATGGATGTGGAGCCTTATGGTAAATACCGAAATGTGTCTCAGCAAAAAACACAAGGAATTGAGTTTGAAATCGGGTTCCAATCCGCAAAATTCCAAGCGGATTTCAACTATACCTATTTGAAGGGAGAGATGATCGATCGCGATTCCACCTATTCTTCTTTGATTCGCCGCCCTTCGAACGCTTGGAATCTAAACATGCAAGCAAAGATTTCGAAGAAATGGTCTGCAGGATTAACGAATCAATATGTAGGCCAAAGAACGGACTACTTTTACGATGAGTCATCCTACTCCGTGAAAGCAAATCCGATGTCTGCTTACTTGTGGACAGATGTTTCTGTTTACTACCAGGTAAACTCTAAATGGAAGATTTCGGCCCTACTGAAAAATGCCTTTAATCAAGAAATAACGGAGATTACGGGGTATAGTGGGCAACCGAGGAACGGGCAAATAACCCTTTCAGGGTCATTTTAAAGAATAAAGCATAAAGCACAAAGCATAAATCGTCTGAGGGAAAATAGTCCGGAGGAAAGACTTTATTCTTTGTGCTTTATGCTCTATGCTTTGAGCATTGCATGGCAATGCGTCTATGGCTTGAATTTCTCATACACATCCTTCCCCGACACTGGATCTTTGCCGAAAAGCTCAATGTAGTTTACCGTAGTCATAAACTTCGAGTCGTCGACACTGACGAAGACGCGCTTTAATATTTGCATTTTTCCATTAATGGGAAACAGAGCGATGGGATCCCCAGCCGCGTCTTGTTTGACCATAAACTTACGTTTTCTGTAGGCTAAAAAATGGCCTTCGTAGGAATTAGGTGCTCCAGTAACTGCTGTGGTATATAATCCATAGGCTAATGTGCGCTGGATAGTGGTTAGTTCCTCTTTTTGACCTCTCTCCCCAAAACGATACCAATACGTATGCACCGGATCCTTTGCATTTAACTTTCCAGCCAATAGGTTCGCATCATAGACCACCACATTTGCATTTGTACTTCGTTGAATGAAGAACAATCGATTAGGAGAATCCGGTGGAACGGGGAAGCGGTCACCGCCTAGGCAATAAATAGTGATGAAAAGAAGGAGGGACGCTAATTTCATTTGGGGATAATTTGAAACGCAAATAACGAAAAAAATCGCAATCTGTTTTGGGTTAAAGACGCTATAATGCATCAAATACTTTGATTTTCTAAATTTATGCGTATCTTTGTGGAGAATTTAAGGAAAAGAAGAGGGGTTTTGATCCCTCTTTTTGTTTTAATAGGCCTACAGGTTTAGCAATTTTAGATGGATTTAACAAGTAAACTGAAAGATTGGACACTGGATTACATCGGCGAAGGCCCTTTGTTATTAGTGGATTTTTCGGTGTCTCAAGGGACGAAAAGAACTTTAATAACCATTTTAGTTGATACCATTGAAGGGGTGACAATCGACCAATGCGCCTTAATGAGCCGTAAATTAGCTCACTTTATTGAAGAGGGCGTACTGATCGAAGAAGCGTATAATTTAGAAGTGTCTTCGCCTGGTTTGGACTTTCCATTAAGCCAAGGATGGCAATTTCAGAAGAACATAGGCCGCAAGGTGAAGGTTTGGATGAAAAACAAAGATGCTGAAAATATAGAAGGAACATTGGTTTCTAATACAGAGGAAGCGGTGGAAATCTTAACAGAGAAGACTGTCAAGCATAGAAAAATCGTTGCGAAAGAGGCCACTTGGTTTCCGTTAGCAGAGGTAGATAAAATAAAAGTACAAGTGTCATTTCAATAAACAAAGAAGAGATAGCAATGAACAGTGTTGAATTAATTTCGTCATTTTCAGACTTTGCTCGGGAGAAAAACATTGACAAGCCGACGATGATCGCGGTTTTGGAAGAGGTTTTTCGTACGATGATTCGCAAGAAATTCGGGGCAGACGAAAATTTTAATGTTATTATCAATGCCGAAAGCGGCGACTTAGAGATGTGGCGTAGCCGCGAGATCGTAGATGATAATTCAGAGGATATTTGGGATTTCGACAAAATACCTTTGAGTGAGGCAAAGTTAATCGAGCCCGATTTCGAAATCGGTGAAGAGGTAGCTGAGCTTGTGAAGCTTGAGGATTTTGGTCGTCGTGTGGTTCAAACTGCTCGCCAGACATTGATCCAAAAGATCAAGGATATTGAAAAAGAAGGTTTGTACGAAAAATACAAAGACTTAGTAGGAGAATTAGTGACATCTGAGGTTTACCAAATCTTAGGTCGTGAATTGATCCTTTTAGATAGCGAAGACAACGAATTAGTCTTGCCTAAGACAGAAATGATTTCTAAAGATCGTTTCAAGAAAGGGGAGACGATTAAAGCGATTATTCACAAAGTGGAAATGGCAAATGGTACACCGCGTATCATTTTATCTCGTGTTTCTCCGGTCTTCTTAGAGCGTTTATTCGAGCAAGAAATTCCAGAAATCTACGATGGTACGATTACAATTCGCAAGATCGTTCGTGAACCAGGTGAGCGTGCTAAAGTGGCGGTAGAGTCATTCGATGACCGTATCGATCCAGTAGGTGCTTGCGTAGGTATGAAAGGTTCTCGTATTCACGGTATCGTTCGTGAATTACAAAACGAAAATATCGATGTGATTAACTTCACAGATAATTTAGAGTTATTGGTAGCGCGTACATTAAGCCCAGCGAAGTTGAATTCAATGGCTATTGACAAAGAGCGTCGCCGTATCTCGGTTTATTTAAATTCAGATCAGGTTTCTATGGCGATTGGTCGTGGAGGCCAAAATATCAAATTAGCGGGTCAATTAGTAGGTTACGAAATCGATGTATTCCGTGATGTGCCTAAGGATGAGCTAGATGATGAGGATGTAGAATTGACAGAATTCTCTAACGAGATTGAGGCTTGGATTTTAGATGAGCTTCACAAAATCGGTTTAGATACGGCGAAACAAGTTTTGGCATTATCTAAAGAAGAGTTAGAGCGTAGAACGGAATTAGAAGAAGGTACGATCGATGAGATCTTAGCGGTATTGCGTTCTGAGTTTGAGTAATTTATATTAAGAAAAAAGAATTTAGTTTTTTGTAAATTTTTATGGCAGAAGAAAAAACAATGCGGTTGAGCCTTGTAGCAAAGCAAATAAACGTGGGAACGTCTACGATCCTACAGTTTCTCTCTGCGAAAGGTCACAAAATTGACAATAACCCCAACGCCAAACTGAACTTTGAGCAGTTGACTATGTTAGCGAAGGAATATGGTGCAAACCATATTTTGGAATCCTCTGTCGAGGCTCCTAAGCCAGCTCCAGCACCAGAACCGGTGGCTGTTGCGCCGGCACCTGCGCCAGCACCAGC
>JBILCC010000137.1:0-4454 GCA_044353355.1 Aquirufa sp. | reverse complement strand
AGGCACTTCAAAATACCCTATATAAGCTAGAGTTGAATACGCAAGAATTGCAGAAATCGTTAGAAAAAGAAAAGGTTTTAGGGGATTTAAAGACGCGTTTTGTTTCTATGGCCTCCCATGAATTTAGAACTCCCCTAACTTCTATTTTAGGGTCGGCTACCTTGATTGAGAAATATGCTAAAGCAGAGGATCAGCCTAAGAGAGAACAACATATTAACCGCATTAAGTCCTCTGTCAGTCATTTGACGGAGATTTTAGAGGAGTTTTTATCGGTAGGTAAATTAGAAGATGGAAAATTAGAATTGCATCCGTCTGAATTCAGTGTACGAGACTTTCTACTCGATATTATTTCAGATTTTAGTACTTATCAGCGGACAATCCGCTTAGAATTAGAAGGAGATTATACATGTGTTCAAGACGCATCTATTCTACGAAAAGTGATTTTCAATGGTTTATCAAATGCCTTGAAATTTTCGCAAAAAGAGGTGCTATTACGTGTCATACCTTCTGTAGATGCGGTGACCTTGGCCATTATTGATCAAGGAATAGGTATCAGTGAAGAAGACCAGAAGCATTTATTCGAACGTTTCTTTCGAGGAGGAAATGCCACTGTTATTCAAGGTACGGGTTTAGGATTGCACTTGGTGGATCGTTATATCCGCTTGTTAGGTGGAAAAGTAGAAATCAAGAGTGAATTAAATAAAGGGACTGAGTTACATATTCAGTTACCTCTGAATTAACATTATGGGTAAGCGCATATTAATCATAGAAGATAGTGTAGATATTCGGGAGAATACTGCAGAGTTATTGGGATTATCCGGATTTACAGTGGAAACTGCTTCGGATGGCCTAGAGGGGGTTAGATTAGCTAGATCATGGCATCCGGATTTAGTGATTTGTGATATAATGATGCCTAATTTAGATGGATTTGGTGTGTTACAAGTCTTTTCTAGTCAAACTGAATTATCTTCGATTCCTTTTATTTTTTTAACGGCTAAAACCGATCGCGCTGATATGCGGAAAGGGATGGAAATGGGTGCGGATGATTATTTGACGAAGCCCTTTCAAGAAGTGGAACTATTAAGAGCTATTGAGGCTCGTTTGAAAAAAAGAACATCGATAATTCCGTTGGAAGAATCTACATCTGATGTCACAGCTGTGCATGAGGCACTTTCTTTTTTGGATTTAACTACGTTTGTGGGTGAAAAGAAAACGCAATCACATGCAAAAAAGCAGGTGATTTATGCGGAAGGTGATCATCCAATTCGTTTGTATTTTTTGGCTAAAGGGAAAGTAAAAACGTATCATACAAACAAGGATGGCAAATATTTTATTACCTCCTTCATCCAAGAGGGTGAATTTTTTGGCTTCGTCGACATCCTAGAAAACCAGGCTTACCGTGAAAGCGCAGAAGCCTTAGAAGAATCCATGATCATCAGCGTGTCCGCTGTCGAATTCCTGCAACGAATCAAGGAGAACATTCATTTGGAAGTCTTCTTTAGAAAAGCATTAACCAGCTATTTGTTGAAAAACGAAAAATTGATGGTGGAGATGGCCTACCAAAGTCTACGCATGCGGGTTGCCATGGTTTTAGTCGAACTAGCACAAACGTATGGGACGAATATGGCAGAACCTTTGGTAATTAAATTATCTAGAGAGGACCTAGCATCCCGCGTGGGTACAGCCACAGAATCCGTGATTCGTACTTTAAGCGACTTCAAGAAAGAGGGCTACTTGGATGTAAAAGGAGGTGAAATGACCTTGAAAAACATCGAAGGTCTCGCAAAGCTTAAATACTAGGAAACGGATGGCAGATGATGGGGCTCAAACTTGAATGGGCTAAGTAGTTAGAATAGGCCATTCCGATGCCCCAAGCTCCTCTAAAGAGAAGAATTCCCGCTACAAACCATCCTAGGTATTGAAAAATTGGCTGTTTCTTTAATTTAGAGGATCCCCAAATATACAATTGAAGCGCCGGCAAAGTTGAAATGCCTAAAATCACCATACTAAAAGCTCCGTATACAGGTTTGGGTTGAATTAGGGCCACGCTTAAGCCAGCTACGACTAAGCCACAAGGTAATAGACCATTAGCCATTCCTAAGAATAAATATCCCCACGGACCCATTTTAGCACCTAGTTTTTGTAACCTTTTGCCAAAGAATTGATGTAAAAATGCTAGCGGGCCCTCTCCTATGTTTTGGCTAAGAATAAGTACAATAAATACCCCAGCTATCAGATAATAATAGGACCATAAATTGGGGAATAACCAAATGGATCCGATGCCTGACACGAAATATCCCAATATCCCATACATCAAGATTCTACCCAAAGGATACAGAAACATTCTACTGGAGGAGTGTCCTTTGGCATTGATTTGAGCCACAATAGGGCCACACATTGCAAAGCAATGCCAGCTTCCGGCTAAACCGATGAGAAAAGTATAATACCAGGTATGCATTACGGAATTTGAATTCGCTGTTCCTCAATGTAGTTTTTGCTGTCTTTCTCCCATTGTATACTTACTTTCCAAGGGCCTTTTACTAAAAAAGAAGTACTGATGAATGCGATTCCCGTGGTATCAGTATTTACGCTGATAGTTTTATCAAGTGTTGCATTTGATGGTCGATAAAATACTAGGCTTCCTTTCCTGATAGACGATGGGAATTGAATTTTTGCTTGTTTAAAATCATCGGTAAATTCAAGGCTTACTGGAGTAGTTAAAGCAGCTGTCTGCTCCCTTTCATTCATTTTTTTCTGATATTCTTGTCCATCAGCATAATAGTTTTTGCCCACTAATTCGATATTTTCTTTCGACATATTTACATAGAAATAAGCCATAAATGCGCCAAAGAAAACAAAGGTGAGCACAATGCCATGTCCCCAATTAAATGAAAATTTATTCATTTTGATTATTTATTCAGGTTGTATAAAACTTGTTTTAATGGTTTCTTCATCACCACTTTTTTCTGTAATCGTAACAGGTACTTTTTTGCCACTTTCCCATTTACCTATTTTTATTCGGAGGAAAAATTCACTTTTAGCTAATTTGCCTGCTTCTATTTGCTGTAGTGGTTTTCCCACCCAAACGATTTTAAACGCATCCGGAGCCTTAATGGTGAATTCTTGTTTATTCATCGATTTATTTAATAATTTAATCTGGTATAAATTACTTACCTCTTGGGTCATTTCATCTAGTTGGAATATCATGCCGGGCGTTCTTAATAGTGTAGTCTCAAAATTAGTTCGAGTCACTAACATATAAGATAACCCTGCAATAATTAATGCCAAAACCGTACTGTAAGCTCCGATACGCCAGGTGAATTTCAGTTTCTGACCTGAATTAACGCCATTTAGAGAATCATAGCGAATTAACCCTGTAGGCTGATGTGTTTTCTCCATGACCATATCACACGCATCAATACACGCTGTGCAGCCAATACATTCTAATTGGTTACTTCCATTTCTAATATCAATACCGGTAGGACAAACACGCACGCACCAATGGCAATCAATACAGGCACCTTTATCCTCCCCTTTTCCGCGTGGTTCACCTCTTTTATGGTCATATTGAACCAAGATAGAATTATTATCCAATAATACGCCTTGCAGGCGACCATAGGGGCATACGACCATACACACCATCTCCCTAAAACGAGCAAATACAAAGTAAAATATACCTGTAAATAATAGGATGGCTACTAATCCCACTAAATGATCTGCGGGAGATTCAGTAACTAGCTTAATCCATTCCTTCTTGCTGATGATATACATCAGAAAGGTATTCGCTATGGCAAAGGACAAAAGAACAAATAAGGTGTGCTTTGAAACTCTTTTTATAATTTTTTCAGTGGTCCATGGAGATTCGTCTAATTTTCGCTGTGCTTTATCATCTCCATCAATCAAATATTCGATTTTTCTGAATAACATTTCCATAAAAATGGTCTGAGGGCAAGCCCAGCCACACCAAATTCTGCCAAAGAGAACGGTAAATAGGCTAATGAAAAGTAAGAAAGCTACTAATCCTAAAGCGACTAGATGGAAATCTTGCGGGAAAAATGGAACTCCCCAAAAAATAAATTTCCTTTCGATTACATTGAAAAGAAAAATAGGATTCCCTTTGTATTCAACCCATGGTAACCCAAACAATAAGGTTAAAAGGAAGTAGGAAAAATAGCTTCTCAGTTTATAAAATTGACCAATAATTCTACCTGGAAAAATCCACAGTCTTTTCCCATCTTTTGTTTGGTTGTAAAGATGATCTCTGTAATCATCATTATCTAAATTGAATTGCGACATAAAAAAGAAGGTCCGTTGCCGGACCCCTTTAAGATTAAAATGGAGACTTTTCTCGGCATGTGGTGATTCCAAAAGGTTTATATAATAAACAGATTCGTACGACACCTGTAAGAGCAATTACTGCTGCCACGATATAAACGGTTAAAGCTAAATTTGCA
>JBILCC010000136.1:0-4485 GCA_044353355.1 Aquirufa sp. | reverse complement strand
ATTACGCCTATTTTGATCATTCTTTTTGGGTAATTTAAGTTTCTTTTCCATTGGAATCGGCTCGTCTAACAAATCGCGAATAACGATCGATGCGACTACACCTCCGAAAGCGGCAGGTAAATAGGAAATTGTTCCGTAGGCAGATTTTTTAAAATTGCTTCCATCGGTTAGGATGAGTGATTCGTCTTTGACTTTTTCCAAAGAGAATACTGCTTTTATTCCCTTTCCAACTCCCATTTTACGTATACGCTTGCGAACTAAGGAAGCTAAATAACATTCACGTGTGTTTAGCAAATCAGCTGTTCTGATTTGGGTAGGATCCATTTTGCCTCCTGCGCCCATCGAGCTTGCGATTCTAAATCCTAAGTCATATGCTGTTTTAAGTAAAGTGACTTTAGGGGTAACAGAATCGATGCAATCCATGACGTAATCGAATTTCGTTGTCTCTAACAAGTTCTTCGCCTCTTCAGGACTTAAGAATTGTTCGATTGCTGTTAATTCAAGAGCTGGGTTGATAGCTTGCAGGCGTTCGGCCATGATTTGGGCTTTGGAAACCCCATGGTTTGTCGCTAATGCGGGTAATTGTCTGTTGCGATTCGTTGGATCTACTACGTCACCATCTACTATGGTCATTCGACCTACGCCAGATCGTGCGATGAATTCAGCGGCGAAGGAGCCTACGCCCCCTAATCCGACTACTAAAACGTGTGATTTTTGTAATTTATCGATCCCTTCCGGTCCGATCAAGAGTTCAGAGCGGCTTAGCCAGCTTAGATCATTGTTTGGCATAATTAGGATATTTCTTCCTTGATTTGATAATTCGTCGTCTTATCTGAGTTGGTGATTAATAACTCCCCAATAAATCCGGCTAAAAAGAGTTGCACACCCAATATGATAGCGACAAGAGCTAAAAAGAAAAGTGGGTTATCTGTAACGTTGCGGTACTTTAAATTGTAGGCGATGTTGTATAGCTTCTCGCCGATTAACCAGGTTGTTAAACCAGTTCCAGTTAAAAAGGACAGGATGCCGAGGCTTCCAAACAAGTGCATCGGGCGTTTCCCAAAAATCTGCACAAATGATATCGATAACAAATCTAAGAAACCATATAGGAATCGTTCAAGACCAAATTTAGTCACGCCATACTTGCGCGCCTGGTGTTGAACTACTTTCTCTCCAATCTTCGTAAATCCATTCCATTTCGCTTGAACTGGAATGTAGCGGTGCATTTCGCCGTACAAACGTAACGTTTTTACTACTTCAATTTTATAGGCTTTTAAGCCGCAATTGAAGTCATGTAAATGCACGCCAGACAATTTGCGAGTGGCTGCATTGTATAATTTTGTGGGAATCGTCTTCGAAATAGGGTCAAATCGCTTCTGTTTCCAGCCTGAAATCAGATCGTAATTTTCCTCTGTAATCAATCGATATAATTCTGGGATTTCATCTGGTGAGTCCTGTAAATCAGCATCCATCGTAATCACAACCTGGCCAGAGGCTTTGCTGAATCCCTCGTGAAGGGCAGCAGATTTACCATAATTACGGGCAAAAGAGATCGCTAAAATGGTACTGTATTGCGTTGATAATTGCTTTAAAACCTCCCAGGAATTGTCATTGCTTCCATCGTTTACGAAGATCATCTCGTAAGAAAACGCATTTTCTTTCATCACCCGATCAATCCAAGAACATAGTTCTGGAAGCGATTCTGCTTCGTTATAAAGAGGTACTACAATCGATAGCTGTAACATACGAGCAAAAATACAAAATAATTATGAAGGAAAGATGATATAATAAGGTCTTAATAATTCGATGAATTCTGGGCTGTAATCACCCTGTTCGTTTTTGATGTTTATTCGCCCTTCCTTTATTGTGCTTTTTTCTCTTGATCCGCTCGCCATTACGCGTAAAATGGGGCTGGACGGATTCGAATGGACGTTCACTTTTTCATGGAGGAACAACCCATGTGCATTCAATGATTGTTCGAATAGTGCCAAAACATCTGCCGGATACAGCACCGCAAATGTCCCATCTTTCGTTAAAAGTCGATCAATTGAGGAAGCTAGATCCTTAGGACTTAGGTGATCTGCGTGAATAGCCATGTGTTTTGCTTCATCGGAAGCTGCAAGGTGATTCGTGAAAAAGGGTGGATTGGAGCAGATAAAGTCGAATTTTTCATTCGAGTTAAACGTTAAAACGTTTGCTTCGATGGCTTGCAGGCGCGCTTTGAATGGACCACTATTGAAATTTTCAGAGGCTACCTTTGCCACTTCTCGATGAATTTCGAGCGCTATTACTGTAGAGGAAGGTTGAGCTTGAGCTATCATCGAAGCTATTAGGCCGCAACCCGTTCCAATATCTAGACAATTACACCGTGCTTTCTGAGAAGCCCACGCGCCAAAAAGACAAGCCTCCGTACTGATCTTCAATCCCGGATTTCCGTGATATAAGGAGAATTGCTTGAACTCGAAAAGCGATCTACTTTCGGCCATAGTCTGCCGGATTTTCGCCCCAGTCCTCGGTTTCCCACTTCAAGACTTTTGTTGAATAGTGGTTACTTTTTAACCATACGATGGCATTATCGACCATCTTGAATAACTCCTCTGTTCTTGCATTTCGCTCCAGATTGGTTTTGATGGCGCGATTTCTAACCCAAGCAATGGCCGTTCTCGAATCTGAATACAAAGGGTAGGGGCAGTCTAATTTCTTTAAATAAGCCAGGCCATGAACAATCGCTAAAAATTCACCTAAGTTAACAGTTCCTTCAGGGAAAGGACCACGCGCAAATAAGACTTCTTTTGTTTCCGTATTTACACCTTGGTATTCCAGTTTCCCTGGATTTCCAGCGCAAGCGGCATCTACAGAGATACTCGGGACGATGAATTTAGCGGCGTTTAAACGGGGTGTTTTAGCCTTCGAAGCAGGTGAAACACTCGCCCAATAATTCTTTTTTGACGCATTTTCTGCCTCAGCTTTTGACTCAAAAGACTTGTATTGCGCACCCGCATAGCCCTTGATATTCTTTTCTGTCTCTGCCCAGGTATCGAAGATTCCGGTCTGATGACCTGCCCAAATCACATAATATTTTTGTTTTTTGGCCATCTACATCAAACGTGATTTAAAGATCTTAATCGCGATCGCAATCAAAATAACCCCAAAAATCTTACGCAAAATCTGCGTCCCAGCACTTCCTAATTTCTTCTCTATCCACACACTAGAACGCAAAACGATATAGATGAAAACGAGATTAATAAAGATACTGATAATAATGTTTTCCTCTTCAAATTGTGACTTCAAGGAAATTAAAGTCGTCATAGTTCCAGCTCCAGCGATGATAGGGAAGGCCAAAGGAACAATGGAATGCGTATTGGTTTCTATTTCTTCACTCTTAAAGATATTGCGACCTAAAGTCATTTCCATACCAATTAGGAAGATAATTAGGGCTCCTGCCATCGCGAAGGAATTAGTATCCACACCTAATAAATGTAGAATAAATTTCCCGGCAAAAAAGAATCCAATCATGATAATTCCTGACGCCAGAGTCGCTTGGCCAGGATGAATATCGCCATTCTTTTTGCGCAATTCGATGATAATGGGGATAGATCCCAAAATATCAATGACGGAAAAAAGGATCAAGGAGGCTGAGAGGATCTCTTTTGAGTTAAAATTAAAGTTCATATTTTATGGTTTGGATGAGTGTATCTATATCTTCAAAAGTATGACTAGGGAAGTTTGCGATTCGGAAACTGGTTTCTTTCCATTTTCCATATCCTTTTCCCAGCTCTATGTCTTTTATTAGGCATATTTGGTGTAATTGTTTGATTTTATCTGGTGCTCCTGTTAAGGCTAAAACCGTAGGCAATCGCAGCGCTGGGTTTTCAATTAAATAGCTGAACTCAGTTTCATTATCCCAGAAATCCGTCCAGACTTTCATTTTAGCTAAAGTCGCACGATGTATTTCCGAAAGCATGGGCAGCTGCTGCGTCAATCGGTAAACCAGGTAAATGCTTAAAACATTCGGTGTCATTTGGGTCTGAAAAAGCCGTCTGTTTTCTTCCAAAAATAAGACATCATTATAATGGGTAATGCGTCCCATTTCCTTTGCCCGTGCTAAAGCTTTAGGGGAGCAGATCATCAGACCCATACCGGCTGGAATTCCGATGCATTTTTGTACCGATGCTAACCAAATATCCGCCTCATTCCATGGTAATTCAATTCCTCCCATGGAGGAAGTCGCATCCACAGCAATGAGGGTTTCATCTGCTAGTTGGAAATCAGCTCTGCGTATTTGCTGGCCAGTTCCATTTGAGGTCTCACTTTGTACCAGACATAAGGTGTCACCCTGAATAGGTCCTATTTGTTGTGCAATTGCAGCAAGGCTTTGGTCTATGGAGAATTCAATAGATTCTGCAACAGATGCTGCGTAATGAGCCCATTTTTTACCAAAAGCGCCATTATATAAATGGGTTGACTTTTTTCTAACTAAAGATT
>JBILCC010000135.1:0-4493 GCA_044353355.1 Aquirufa sp. | reverse complement strand
ACTGCCGCCAGCCGGAAGTGATTAAGCGCCAAAAAGACCTTAAAATCGTCTTCTCCCCTATTCACGGAACGGGGATTACGTTAGTTCCACCAGCTTTGGCCCTATTAGGATTCGAAGCGGTGACGGTCGTAGAAGAACAAGCGATTCCGAACGGAAACTTCCCTACGGTGATTTACCCGAATCCGGAGGAGAAGGAAGCCTTGACTTTGGCATTAAATAAGGCCAAAGAAATAGATGCCGACCTGGTCATCGCCACAGACCCCGACGCAGACCGCGTGGGAGCCGCTGTGAAAAGTCCAGACGGCGAATGGGCCTTGTTAAACGGGAACCAAATGGCCAGCCTAATCCTCTACTACTTATTAAAAGTATCGGATTTAAAGGGAAACGAGTTCGCCGCGAAAACCATCGTAACGACCGATTTAATCGACAAAATGTGCGCCTCTAAAGGTGTGCCTTGCTATAATACCCTGACCGGTTTCAAATACATCGCCCAAGTCATCCGCGAATTAGAAGGAAAAGAAAAGTTCCTAGGCGGCGGAGAAGAGTCTTATGGCTATTTAATTGGCGATGCAGTGCGTGATAAAGACGCGGTGGCCTCATGCGCGATGATCGCGGAATTAACGGCTTACGCGAAAGATCAGGGCAAATCGCTCTTCGACTTCCTAGCTGAGATGTACGTAGAAAACAATTTCTACTACGAGGGCCTTATTTCATTGACCAAAAAAGGAAAAGCCGGCGCCGAGGAGATCAAACAAATGATGATCAACTTGCGCTCGAACGTCCCAGCCACAGTAGCTGGTTCGAAGCCTGTTCGCGTTTTAGATTACGAAGGATTAGTTTCAACGGATCTATTAACAGGAAAAACAACACCTATCAAAGTAGGTTTAGGCATCGAAGCATCGAATGTGATTCAACTAATCCTAGCAGACGGATCCAAAGTATCCGCTCGCCCATCTGGTACGGAGCCTAAGATCAAGTTCTATGTTTCTGTAAACGCTCCTTTAGCTTCTGCGGCAGACTTCTTTACCGTGTATGCGGAATTGCAGAAGAAGGTGGAGGTGATTCAGGGGGATTTAGGGTTGGTTTAAAGTAGAGAGAGGAGAGAGGAGATTAAAGCACAAAGAATAAAGCACAAAGTATAGAGTTGGTATCTCCTTCGGAGATGCATATATGAAATGTTACTGAATTCATAAAAAGGCCTCCGATCAGAGGCCTTTTTTTTACAAACTTTATTCTTTGTGCTTTATGCTTTAATATTTTCTGTTTTACAAAAAGAATGATAATTGAACTAGATTATCAGTTAGATCTATTCCCACCAATTAAAATTTGATTTCATTGCTGAACATTTAATTTCTCAAATGATTCAGCGCTACTATTTTGATACTTCCATATTCGGTGGATTTTTTGATCCAGAATTTTCTAAAGAAACGAAGCAAATTTTTGATCTTGTATTAGAAGGTAAAATTTTGTGCATCTACTCTGATTTATGCGAAGAAGAATTAATTCAAGCTCCAAGTCGAATAAGTAAATTGGTAGAAAAAATCCCAATAGAATTCAAACATAAAATTATAGTAACTCCAGAGTGTCTCGAATTAGCAGCCCATTATATTAAACACGAGGTAGTGGGCTATACAAGTTTGGACGACTGCATTCATATCGCTACAGCTACTTTATATGGAGTAGATGCGCTCTTAAGCTGGAACTTCAAACATATTGTAAACTCAAATAGAATTACTGGTTATAATCACGTAAATTCAGCCTATGGTTACGTTAAAATTCCAATTAAATCCCCAAGGGAAATCATATGAAAAAGGAATTGCAAGTAAATGAATGTTTTGACACAGTTAAAACTTTCCGTCGTATCAAAACAAAAATCAGTCTTGAGATGAAAGATTTGACACCTAAACAAATTTTATCAAGACTTGCAATAGCTAGCAAGGAGTATGAATTAAAAATCAAAGCACAAAGCATAGAGCATAAAGAATAAAGATTCAATAAAAAAGGGGCTTAGGTCCCATTTTTATTTATTCAGAAACATTTCTAACGTTCATCTCCGCAGGAGATTCCAACTTTATTCTTTGTGCTCTATTCTTTATGCTTTAATCTATAATCTCTACTCTATTATCTTACAAACCCGGGATACAACCTATTGAAATAATCCATAAATTCAGCCAACAAAACCGAAAACTATGTTAACTGAATCTCAGATCCTTGCCTATAAGCAAGATGGTTATATCCAGGTTCCCCACTTTTTTTCTAAAGAAGAAATTGACCTGTTATTTCAGGTGGCGACGGATGAATCCGTGGTTAATCACGCCTTTGACCTGAATGATCAAACAGGTAAAAAAACAAAATTGACACTTTGGTTTACCGCAGGAGATGATTCCTTTGGATTGATGTCGCGTTGCAAGCGGATGGTTACTTCCGTTCAAAGCCTTTTGGGTGAGGGTGAAGTTTGCCATTTTCATTCCAAAGTCATGCAAAAAGAACCGCGCGTAGGTGGTGCTTGGGAATGGCATCAAGATTATGGTTATTGGTATAAAAATGGGTTTCTTTTTCCTGAGTCGATGGTTTCGGTGATGATTGCGTTGACGGATGCGACGATTCAAAATGGCTGTCTTCAAGTACTAAAAGGAACGCATCATATGCAGCGAATTGAACACCATTTTGCGGGTGAGCAACAAGGGGCTGATATGGTTTTTGTGGAAGAGGCGGAGAAAGTTTCGGAACTGGTCTATTGCGAATTAAAGGCAGGGGATGTGCTTTTTTTCCATCCAAATTTGCTACATAGATCAGAAGCGAATTTGTCCGATAATGCACGTTGGTCCGTTATATCGGCCTATAATTTAGCGTCAAACAAACCGTTTTTAGAGAAAAATTTATCCTGTATTACTCCTATCCAAATGGTGCCAGATGAGGCCATTTTAGAAAGCGGAAAGAAAGCAGTGATTGGAGCTGACTTCCTGGCTAAAGAAGAAGAGATCACGTTAAAAATCAACAAATAATGGCTAAAATATGTATTCTAGGTGGTGGGTTCATTGGTAGATTCTATGCCGAATCCCTTTGTGGCAGACGAAGTAAAGATAGCGTCACTGTAGTATATTCTCGAAAAGAGGCTACAGCCTCTCGTTTTGCGAAGGATTATGACGTTCCTCATTATTGCACAGAGATGGAAGATGCCATCGCCCATGCGGAGTCTGAATTTGTCGTAATCGCCTTACCTAACCATTTGCATGAGGAAGCGGTCATGCTTTGCGTGAAACATAAAAAAGCAGTTTTATGCACGAAACCCTTAGGCCGAACGGCAGAGGAAGCACTTCGAATGACCTTGGCATGTGAAGAAGCGGGGGTTTTTGCGGGGTATTTAGAAGACCTGTGTTACACTCCTAAATTTTTAAAATCGGTCAAAAGTGTGGAAGATGGAGCCATTGGTCGTATTCTTTGGGCTAAATCCCGTGAGACTCACCCTGGACCACATGCCGACTGGTTTTGGGATATGGAGAAAGCGGGAGGTGGTGCCGTGATTGATTTAGGGTGTCATTGCATCGAGATTGCGCGTAATTTTATCGGTAAGGATGTGCTTCCAGTGGAAGTAATGTGCTGGGCAGATACGCAAGTAAAACCAATTGATGCGGAAGATCATGCGATCGGTTTAGTTAAATATGAGAATGGGGCTATCGGTCAATTTGAAGTTTCGTGGACGTTTAGAGGCGGAATGGACTTGCGGGATGAAGTGATGGGGACCGAAGGGACCATTTGGGTTAATTCATTCCTAAGGACTGGTTTTGAGATGTTTACGAGTGGGAATACAGAAAATTATGTGGCTGAAAAAGCAGAAACGAACGTAGGTTGGCAATTTCCGGTGGGCGATGAAGCACATGAGTTAGGCTACCCTACAATGTTCAATGATATGTTCGATGCCTATGAAAAAGGGCTTCAACCGCGCGAAACGTTTTATGATGGATATGTGGTCAATGCGATCATTGATGCCGCTTATAAATCTGCCAAAACAAAACTTTGGGAACCCGTACAACTCCCAGAATGGCGTGGAAAAAGAGGACTAACGAAGCCGTCTGTCTACCAGGATTACGATGAAAAGCATTGGCTCATCAAAGATGAAATTCTTCCGAATGGCGATAAAAAAATTATCGTGAAGGATAAATCAACCGGCGTTATTTCAGAAATAACGAAACTAGGCTAGTTTGAATTCACTCGTAAAGTGGAATATAATCTCAGGATTGTTCGTCTGATTCATACGCAGAATCCAATCTGATTCAGCTAAGAAGACGTAATTGCCATCTTTGTCTTGGGCGATATTTTGGCCCTTTAGACGAACGAATTCTTGCAGTTTCTTCGGATCTTCGGAAGTGATCCAGCAGGCTTTCGTTACGGCCATACCTTCGAAACGACACTTCGCTCCATATTCATGCTCTAAACGGTATTGAATTACTTCGTATTGAAGTTCTCCTACCGTGCCCACTATCTTACGGTTT
>JBILCC010000038.1:0-14236 GCA_044353355.1 Aquirufa sp. | reverse complement strand
TATATTCTTCTAACTTTTGTTTCAACTCAGCGGTGGGAACTGCTGTGTTATCTGTACTAGCTACAATTTTAGCGAAATTATCTGATTTTTTAAAGTTTTTCTCCAATTCTTTTAGGCGCCTTTGGGATTTAGCAAGCTCCTCAGATTTAATGGTGAGTTTTTGCTGGAGATCTTCGATTTCAGCCTGTTTTTGTACTAGTGTGCCTTGAAATTCGTGTAAACGCGCCACCATCCCGCTGATCTTCAGCTTGAGATTTAGGTATTGCATTTTTAGTTCACTTTTCATTTCAAGACTAAGCTAGGTTTTCCATTTTTCCAGGAGAATTCTTTAAAGAATATAAAGGCCAAAATACAAATAAATCCGATGTTTTGACTGATGATCAAAGGAATTTGAAGGTTGGCTAAAATAGATCCTGATTGAATTGCTAAAACGCCAAGGCTAATGTATACAATAGCTGCCATCCAGCGGTAGGGTGCCGGGTCGAATTTTTGGCCCCCTACATAACACAATAAAGTCATTACAATCGCAGAGGTTAAAAACGAATAAGCACAGGCCATGTAGCCATAAATGGGGATAAATAGGAGGTTGCCTACTAAGGTCACCGCCAGACCAGTCAAGGTAATTACCGTTCCCATGTACGTTCTATTCGTCTTTTTGAACCAAACAGACTGCGTGTAATACACTCCTAAAAATAAGTTCGCGAGTAACAAAACGGGTACCACTCCAATGCCCTCCCAATAGATGGATTGGCGCAAAAATAAGCCTTGAATCCAGAATAAGTTCGAACTAACTCCGACCCACAATATCAAGCAAACGATCACGAACCAATGGCTCACGAGCGCTAAATTGGACTGTGAATTTTCGGCAGATTTAGAGCCTAAGAAGAAGGGCTCTGCCGCATACTTGAATGCCTGGATCGCTAAACTCATAAACACGGAGAGCTTGTAGCAATTGCCATATATGCCCAGTGCATCTTCAGAAGTCCTTCCCGTGTAAAACCCATCAGGTAAAAATTCTTCTAATAGCAGTCGGTCAAACATTAAGTTAAACATCGCCGCTAAGCTCATGAACATGATAGGGTAGGAATAGACCCATAATTTCTTTAATTCGGTACCATCCCAAGTCCACTTGAAATCAGCAAAAGAAGAACGTAACCAATAAAACAGACTTGCGTTAGCTAGTAAATTAGCTAAGAAAATATAACCGGCGCCTATGCTTGGAAAATACAGATTCTGCAAAAAAGCAGGTCCCCAGTGACCTTCGTGCATCGGCTTCAAAAGGGCTAAAAAGAACAGATTCAATCCCACATTAATCAGGATGGAGACAATTTTTGCCTTGACGAATAATTGAATTTTGCGTTCCAGTCTTAAACGCGCGAAAGGGATTGCCGTCACGGCATCGATAGCTAAAATCAAAGCTAACCAGCGCATAAATTGACCTTTACCTTCGTAGCCTAATTGAGCCATCAAGGGGTCAGCAAAGACAAACAATCCGATGGTAAATAGACCGGATGTTAGGATAATGGCAGTTAAAATGATATTGTAGTAGCGTTCTGGCGCCTCTTTAGCATAGCGGAAATAAGCCGTTTCCATTCCGTAAGTGTAGATGATATTGGCGATGGCTACGTAACCATACAATTTTACATTAACGCCTAAGGCAGCCGGCATAAAGGCGGCTGTGTGTATGAAAACCAATAAAAAATTTAGGGAGCGTCCCAGGATGGTACTGAATCCGTAGGAAAGGGTTTCGCCAGCTAATTTTTTAAGAATGGACATGCGTGATTGTTCGGTCAATTCTCAAAGTTACAATTTATTGCTTTTGATAGCCGATGATTTGGTAAAAATGCTCAGAATAACTTTCGCTGATTGGAATGTGGTTATCGCCTATTTTAATTTTTTGGCTGCGAATAGACTCCATCTTGCTGAGTGAAACGATAAACGATTTGTGCACTCGAATAAAATCGGTGGACGGCAATTTTTCCTCAATAGATTTCATCGTCATACGACAAACTACAGGAAATTTTTGAGTTTTTAGGTGGATTTTAATGTAATCTTTTAAGCCCTCGATATAGAGGATATCTTCCAGCATAATCTTCAGTAACGAATAATCTGCATGAATGAAAATGAACTCTAGTTTAGGCGCTTCCGCTGGTTTATGTGAGATTTGTTTACTCTTGTAATAGTCTAGCGCTTTATGACTTGCCTTTAAGAACCTCTCGAAATTGATCGGTTTAAGAACATAGTCAATCACGTCTAGGTTGAATCCATCCAAGGCGTATTGTTGGTAGGCGGTCACGAAGATGACCATTGGTTTTGTCGTCAAACTCTCTAGAAATTGGAGCCCCGTCATGCCTGGCATTTGGATGTCGAGAAATAACAAATCTACCGGATTATTCTCTAAGTATTCAACCGCCTCCATTGCATTGCGGCAACGCTTTACGAGTTGTAAAAAGGGAACTTTCGAGATATTATCTTCGACTAAGTCTAAAGCCAAACTCTCGTCATCCACAGCCATACACTTCAAAATGGTACCCGGGATTTCCACTAGATTTTCTTCTGACATGTTAGCTGTGTTGAATAGTGAGTGTAATGGTAAAATCTGAACCAGAATCCATTACATCTAACTGGTGATTCGTAGGGTACAATAATTCTAATCGGCGCTTCACATTCGCAAGACCGATGCCCGAACTCTCATCTTTCGTCTCATTCAACGTAGTCCCTTTCTTATTCGCTACTCTGAAATAAAGTTCAGAGGCACTGTCTTTTAATTCGATGTCAATCGTTGGATTTTCGATAAATCCAACCCCATGCTTGAAAGCGTTTTCCACAAATGGAATCAATAACATGGGCTCGATGTGGCTTGATTTTGGCCCTAATTCATGTTTAAAATTAATCTGTATGTCATCGCCAAAACGAATCTTTTGCAAATCAATATAACTTTCTAGGTAAACTAATTCCTTGCTGATCGGAACAATCGAATCATTCGTCTCATAGATCATATAGCGCATCAACTCGGATAATTTTACCACCACCGGCTCTACCATTTCGGGCTTTCTGCGGGATAAGGAAACCACGCTGTTCAACACGTTAAACATAAAATGCGGACTGATTTGCGAACGCAAAAACGAGAGCTCTGATTTTAAACGCTCATTCTCTTGTTCTTTGACCTGCTCATCTTCCTTCATCCGATCTGAAATCAATCGATAAGAGGTTCCAATGGCTGCGTAAAATAATAATTGGAAGATCATTCGCATCAAAGCTCCTCTTCGAGGACCACCACCGCCTCCTTGGCTATCTGTATGAATGAAATGGGTATAAAACCAGTGGAATACCTCTTCATGGATCCAGAGCATCAATAAGATAGCTCCAATCAGCGTAAGGAGGTAGATAATAACTCCTTTTGCACGTAATAATTTAGGTAAGAGTACTTCTGTGTTGATGTAAAAGAAGGGGATATTAATGACCGTAAAACTAGTCATATAGAAGATCCAAAAATAAGAACGGCGAATCTCTTCCGGGTTATTGGAATTTGTATTAGGTCCTAATAGGATCGGAAGCGCAATCAGGAAAGCCCAAAAAAACAGGTGCAATAACAGGTTCCTGAATGTAGACGTCTTATTCATCATTGGGTTTATTTTTGCTTTTTGTGTTCAGCGAATTCAAATTAAGAGAATCTTCCTTATATTTCAATTAAATTTTCTACCACCATCCTGAATGTGCCGATGAATTGGCCAAATGATTTTCGGTAGATTGGATCAAACCTACCTATTAACCATGAAGAAATTCCTATTTTCGATGCTGCTCGTCACGCCCATTTGCACTTGGGCTCAGCAATCGATTCCCTTCACAGATTTGTCTGCCTTTGATCAGCCCAGCAAGAACTGGACAATTGAGCAGTCCGTTCATTCCACTTATTCAGATACTTTATTTCAAGTTAGTCCTGGGAAGGGGATCTTATTAAATACACTTAGAAGCGGCAAATACCTTCGCACAGATGATTTAAGAACTAAAATGCAGCACGGAGATATCCGTCTTTTAGTGGATTTCATGTTGCCTAAAGGCATGAACTCAGGCATTTATTTACAAGGCCGATATGAGGTGCAATTATATGATTCTTGGTGGGGTAAGAAAACTGTAAAATACGATGATTGTGGTGGTATTTACGAACGTTGGGATGATAGTCGCGGTAAGGATAACGAAGGATATGAGGGCTATGCGCCACGCCAAAATGCCAGCAAAGCACCCGGTCTTTGGCAGACACTTGAAATCGATTTTCAAGCCCCACGGTTTGATGTGAACGGCAAAAAAATCGCCAATGCGATCTTTAAAAAGGTGATACTAAACGGTTTAGTGGTTCAAGAAAATATCGAAGTTTCTGGCATGACTCGCGGAGCGATATTCGATAAGGAAGCACCTTTTGGCCCTATCCTAATCCAAGGCGATCACGGCCCAGTGGCCTTTCGGAATCTGCGTTACGAGACCTACGAAAAACCAACGGCTTCACTAGGGGAAGTGTCCTACGATTATTATACAGGCAAATTTACCGACCCCATCATCCCATCAACGAAGCCTGTTTCATCTGGTAAAATTCCTGCCTTGACTTATCGAGTAATTCCGGTAAATAATGACTATTTGATTCATTACAAAGCGGAATTAACGATTCCCGAAGATGATACATACGAATTTCAAACCTATTGGACAGGTTCTGGTGAATTAAAGGTAGATGGTGTGGTATTAAACAAAGGGGCACATTGGTTCAATGAAATGGTATCCACTTCTAGCTTCCTAAAAGCTGGAAAGCATCAATTCGAGATTGTTCATATTAAAGATTTTCCTTGGGGTCCTAAGGCTTTGGGATTGAACGTGAAACGTATCGGAGCTCGTTTGGTTTCACTTCACGAAAGAACGTCGTTGCTAGATCCGGATGCGGTAGGTCTAATCGAGGTGAAGGCAAATGCTGAAACGGTAATGCAACGTTCATTTGCTTTTCATCAAGGAAAGAAAAAGACGCACGTGATTCACGTAGGCGACCCATCCGGTTTACATTATTCCTATGATTTGAAGCAAGGAGCGATTCTGCAGGTTTGGCGAGGTAAATTTCTAGACGCTACACAAATGTGGGATAACCGAGGCGAACCACAGACTTCTGAACCATTAGGTTTAACCGTCGTTCAAGAGGGTAAATTCCCTTTGGTTTTAGCGCATCAAGCACAACCTGACTCAACGGATTTAGTTTTTAAGGGTTATCGCCTAGAGGCTGGACGCCCCGTATTTACGTATGAATGGCCAGCAGCGAAATTACGTCTTGAAGATCGCATTCTTCCTGCTGGAAATGGTTTGAAACGCACCTTAACCTTGATCGGAGCGAGTCCGCAAAAAAGTGATGTAGAAGCAGTTTTAGCCAATGGACATCACCTTTATATGTTGCAAAATGGCCTTGCGTCAATTCCAGGTAACTTTATTGAATGGAAAGGTGCCACTGCTGAATTATTGAAAATAGCTTCCGGTGCACAACAAATTCGTGTGCCTTTTTCTGGAGCACAATTCACTTATGACTTGATTTGGTAACGATGAAAAAATATACAGCCTTTGTTTTATTGTTTGCAGTCGCGCTAGGCGCTTTTGCACAAACAAAACCGACTTCAAAAAAGGAGCAAGAATATTACGAAATTAAGACCCTTCCCATTCCAAAAGAGATCTATTTAGAGGTGGGTGGTCTAGCTACCATGCCAGATGGCCGTTTAGCAGTAAGTACGCGGAGAGGAGAGATTTGGATCGTGGAAAACCCCTATCAAAAATCGAGTCACCAAACTTATTTTCGTCGTTTTGCCAGTGGTTTGCATGAGGTTTTAGGACTCGCTTATAAAGATGGGGCATTTTATTGCTCACAACGCGGCGAGTTGACTAAAATTTCAGATACGGATCGTGATGGTGTTGCGGATTTATACGAGCCGATTTACCAATTTGATTTATCTGGAAACTACCACGAATATACCTATGGACCCGTAATCGATAAGAATGGGGATATGTGGGTGAGTTTGAATTTAGCGTGGGTGGGTTTTGGAGAAGGTAAGTTTGCCAAATGGCGCGGCTGGTTCGTTAAAATCTCTCCAGATGGGAAAATGGAACCTTTTGCTGGAGGTTTACGCTCTCCAGCAGGTTATAGTTTTAACGAGGAGGGAGACCTTTTTTATGGAGAGAATCAAGGTGATTGGGTGGGCTCTGGTCGCGTAACGCACTTAGCAAAGGGCGACTTTGCAGGGAACCCAGGAGGTCTCAAATGGGCGAAAGAACCGAATAGTCCGCTGAAACTAAGCCTAGAAGATATTCAAGATAATGGTTCTCCTATGTTTGAGGCGGCTAAGAAAAATCCCAAAATAAAATTGCCAGCCGTTTGGTTTCCGCATGCTATTATGGGGATTTCAACTTCTGATATCTTACAAGACACAACGAAAGGTAAGTTTAGTCCATTCCCAGGCCAGTATTTTGTAGCAGATCAAGGTCAGTCCAAAGTGATGCGTATGGGTCTTGAGAAAGTGAATGGCGTCTACCAAGGCTTTGCCATCAACTACCGCGAAGGATTCCAGTCGGGGATTTTACGCGAACGCTTTGGTTTAGATGGAAGTATGTTTGTAGGAATGACCTCTCGCGGTTGGGGAAGTACAGGTAAGGACGATTTCGGTTTACAACGTTTATTTTGGAATGGAATTATGCCATTTGAAATCGACATGATTAAAGCGAAAACAGATGGATTCGAATTTAGCTTCACGCAGCCAGTGGACGTGAATTCAGTGAAGAAAGCCGCTTCTTATGCGATTCGCTCCTATATCTACAAATACCAACACCAATATGGCTCGCCAATTATCGAGTTAAAAGACTTGAAAATAAAAGGGGTAGAAGTGTCAGCTGATCGAAAGAGGGTACGTATCTCTATCGATGGGATTCGCCAGTTTTTCATTCATGAATTTACTTTGAAAGGGGTATTGAATGAGAAAGGGGAGCCTTTATTGCACGAAACGGCTTATTATACTTTAAATGAGATTCCAGCAGGGCCTGCTTTAGTAGCTGCGGCACCTCAGGATCAAATTTTCACGAAGGTAACAGAAGTAAGGGTTGTGAAAAATTCGATGGGTAATGAATTAGGCATCGCTGGTCTATTGAAGAAACATACCTGCTCCGCTTGCCATGCGAAAGACAGTAAATTAATTGGACCTGCCTTCACGGAAATAGCCAAGCGCAATTATTCAAATCAGAAGATTTTAGAGTTAGTATACAAACCTAATCCGCAAAATTGGCCGGATTACGCTACTGAAATGGCGCCTATGAGCCATGTTCCCAAGGCGGATGTGCTAAAGATTGCAGGCTGGATTAATGGCTTGCGTGAAACAGAAGGTCTCAAGAACCGCGACTAATAAAAAAAGCTCTCTGCGATTAACAGAGAGCTTTTTTTTGAAACTTGTGAAGTTTATTTCTTAGAAGTAACATTACCTTGAATCGCTAAAATGATTTGCGAAACCTGTCCGTTATTCATTACGGTTACTGTTTTATTGAAGTTTCCTGGGCGTCCAGCTGAGTTATAAGAAGCGGTTACTTTACCTGTTTTACCTGGCATAACCGGCTCTCTAGTCCATTCTGGAGTAGTACATCCGCAAGATGGTTGCACGTTTGAAATAACGACTGGAGTTTTTCCTGTATTTGTAAATTCAAAGCTATATGTGGCTACAGTTCCTTCTTTGATCGTTCCAAAATCGTGCTTCTCTTGTTTGAATTTCAAAGCTCCTTGCGCATTCGATGCGAAGGCGAAGCCTAAAACAAGCGCAAATAGGGCGATTATCTTTTTCATAACTTATTTTTTTATTGTTTTATTACATTTCAAATCTATAAACAATAATAGATTTCTGCAAGTTTCTTGTCTGTATTCTCTTTGGACGCCGAGGATTTTGTTGTATTTTTACGTGTTTATTAACACCAAGCATTTGAATTCAGTCACTTTCTCAAACCCTCACCTTTTGTTCGATCCTACCCAGGTACTCGATGACTATCGATTAGCGGTTATTAGCCGTTCGTGTAGTCTTTTAGTGCGCAAAGAGGTGTTTTCAGGACGAGCAAAATTTGGTATTTATGGAGATGGAAAAGAGCTTTGCCAAATTGCTTTAGCGCGTTCGATGCGCCCTGGAGACTATATTTCGGGTTACTACAGAGATCAAACCATTGGCGCTGCCATTGGAGATCTAACTTGGCCTCAGTATTTTGCCCAATTATACGGTCATCCTGACATACAATTTGACCCACATTCTGGTGGTCGACAAATGAATAACCACCACGCCACGCGCTGGTTGGATGAAGATGGGAAATGGCTAGATCAAACTTCTCGATACAATACGGTGGCTGGGATTTCGTCTACAGCTGGTCAAATACCCCGTGCTTTGGGTATTGCCTACGCCTCTAAAATGTACCGTGAAAGAGCTGATTTAAAAGAGCACGAGGCTCTTTTCTCTAAGCAAGGCCAAGAAGTTTGCTTTACCACCATCGGCGACGCTTCCACTTCTGAGGGGATGTTTTTAGAGTGTATTAATGCGGCAGGTGTATTGCAGATCCCTATCGTATTTTCGGTTTGGGATGATGGCTATGGTATCTCGGTGCCCATAGAATTTCAAACGACAAAATCTTCCATTTCAAAGGCTTTAGCTGGTTATCAGCGCAACGATCAGGAGAAAGGTTTAGAAATAATCCAGGTGAAAGCTTGGGATTACCCTGGTTTAGTGGCTGCTTATCAAAAGGCAGCCGAATTAGCACGTAAGGACTTTGTTCCTTGCCTTGTTCACGTGGTAGAATGTACGCAACCTCAAGGTCACTCTGCTTCGGGTTCGCACGAACGCTACAAGTCGGCTGAACGTTTGGCTTGGGAATTAGAGGCGGATTGTAATGTGTTGTTCCGTCAATGGATATTAGATCAAAAAATAGCGTCAGAAGAGCAATTAAAAGCCATCGACGAGGAGGCTACTGTTTTAGCGCGTAAGTACCAAAAAGAAGCTTTTTCTGCCTATATGGCCTCTGTTGAAGTTGATAAAAAAGGTTTTTTACGTATCGCAAAGAACCTATTGGAATCCACGAATGAGCCTAGCTTATTGCAGCCCATCATTGATGAATTAAATGCGCTACCCTATCCAATTTTTAGTGATTTAGTTCGAGCGGGTCGTAAGACTTTGCGTGCCTTCCGATTCTACCAAGGGCCAGCCGTTAAATTGCTCCGCAAGTGGTTAGACGATCTCGAAAAATTAAATCGCAGACGTTTTAGCTCACATCAAACGAGTGAATCAGATGAATCCCCTTTATTAATTCAAGGAATACGACCTGCCTATGATAAAGAACCTGCTTTAGTTGATGGTAGAGAGATCTTGAATAAGGCATTTTCGCAGTTTTTAAAAGATCCGCGGGTATTTATTTTAGGGGAAGATGTAGGAAAAATCGGGGATGTGAATCAAACCTTAGCTGGATTACAAGACATTTATGGACCGCTAAAAGTAACCGATACCGGTATTCGAGAGGTGAGTATTGTGGGTCAAGGAATTGGGGCAGCTATGCGTGGTTTGAAGCCCATCGTAGAGATTCAATATTTGGATTATATATTTTACCCGTTCCCGATCCTTTCTGATGATTGGGCATGTTTGCATTACCGTACAGCAGGAGGACAAAAAGCCCCGATGATTCTTCGAACCAGAGGTCATCGTTTGGAGGGGATTTGGCATTCTGGAAGCCCTATGGCCGTTTTAATTAATGGTTTGCGTGGAGTGCATTTCTGTGTACCTCGTAACATGACTCAAGCGGCTGGGATGTACCGCACTTTGTTAAAAGGCGATGATCCAGGTATTGTGATTGAATGTTTGAACGGATATCGCTTGAAAGAGCCGATGCCGTCGAATTTGGACGAGATGGAGGTGCCTTTAGGTATTCCGGAAATCTTGCGCGAAGGAACGGACATTACGGTGGTGACCTATGGTTCGATGTGTCGAATTGTGATGGAGGCGGCAGAAACCTTAGCGGGATTAGGTATATCGGTGGAAGTTATAGATGCCCAAACTTTATTGCCTTTTGATCGCCATCACAGTATCTTGGCCTCGATTCAAAAGACCCATCGGGTCATCTTTGCAGATGAGGATATGCCGGGTGGCGCATCAGCTTATATGATGCAAGAGGTTTTAGATAAGCAAGGGGCATTCACTTGGTTAGAGAGTCCGGCGGTTTGTATCGCGGCGACGGCTCACCGACCAGCTTACAGCTCAGATGGGGATTACTTCTCTAAGCCGAATACCGAGAATATCGTAGATACGGTGTATGAAATTATGCGCGAATCCGATCCATCTACGTATCCAGCCATCTATTTTTAACATGAAACCCTACTTTCAGGCTATTTGGGATGGAATTCAAAGCACTCGAAAAGGGATGGCTTTAACGTGGAAACATGCCTGGGCGGCGCGTAACCAGCGTAACATTCAAAATATTCAAGATCCTGATTATTTTAATCAAAAAGCTGGTATTGTCACTTTGCAATACCCAGAACAGCAAATACCCACACCCGTTAATGGACGTTATCAATTACACAACGAAATGGATGATTGCATCGTCTGTGATAAGTGTGTGAAGGTATGTCCAGTGGATTGCATTGAGATCGATCCCATCAAAGCAACGGGTCTAGTGGGAACAGCATCGGATGGTTCGCCCATTCGTTTATATGCCGCGAAATTCGATATTGACATGTCCAAATGCTGCTTCTGCGGCCTTTGTACCACGGTTTGTCCGACGGAATGTTTGACGATGACTTCGGAATACGATTTCTCGGTCTTCGATGTGAAGGAACATAATTTTGAATTCGCGAATTTGACTCCGGAGCAAGCAGCTGAAAAACGCGCGTTGTATGAGCAATTTGTGGCGGAGAAGGAAGCGGCGAAAGAGGCAGCAAAAACCGCTGCACCGCAGCCTGCCGCACCAGTGCAGGCCGACAACATCCAGACCGAAACGGACCAGTCAACCGGGGAGGTAGCGCCAGCCAAGCCTAAACCAGCCTTTAAGCCCGCTTTCAAGCCTAGTTTTAAACCGAAGCCTAAACCTGACGCAGAATGAGTCCCTTAGTTCTTGCTTTCTTGGTATTAGCCTTATTGACGTGCGGAAGCGCGCTGTCGATGTTGTGGACGAAGAATCTCTTGCATGCGGCTTTGGCGATGTTCTTGACGATGCTCGGTTTAGCCGGATTGTATGTCTTAGCCTATGCAGACGTCTTAGCGGTAGCTCACTTATTAGTCTATGTGGGAGGGGTGTTAATCTTGATTCTATTCGGGATTATGTTAACAAATCAAACTGACCCTACTACCGGAAAGAACCACTTGATGACCCGGGAATCGAGTCGATTGCTGCCTTTTTCGGTTGGATTGTCCTTTTTCTTAGGCCTTTTTTGGTTATTCACGAAAGGACCTTGGGTGAATAATTTGCCTGTAACCGGTGAGTCTAAATTGCGGGAAGTTGGTTTAGGTTTATTGACCGAGTATGCCTTTCCGTTCGAATTAGCAGGTGTATTTTTATTGATTGCCTTAATTGGTGCCACCTTTGTTGCGAAGAGTCATGACTGATATTCCGGTTATCTATTTCTTGTGGGTGTCAGCGTTTTTGTTTGCGACGGGTTTAGCAATCTTGTTGTTGAAGAAGAATACGATTTTTGTGTTGATGGCAATCGAATTGATTTTGAATGCGGCTAATTTGAATTTAGTTGCCTTTTCAAAAAATGACCCGTCATTGCAGGGTTTGTATCTGAGTATTTTCGTGTTAGTCGTGGGTGTGTGCGAGATGGCGATTGCCTTAGCGATTGTATTGCAAGTATATCGAAACTACCGCGCGATAGAAGTGGATCAGTTCAAATCAGAATACTAGAGGTTTTCTAATTGCTTTTTGAATTTGAGGGCTTTCATTTTGCCTAGGACTTTGGCCAAATCCTCTTCCGACGCCTCTTTCAGCTGCGCCACCGTCCCAAAAGCTTTCAACAACTTCGCAGCCGTCAACTTCCCAATCCCATCCATCGTCTCTAATTGAGACACGATGAAATTCTTGCTTCGCTTATTTCTGTGCGCCGTAATCCCGAACCGGTGCGCCTCATCCCGCAACTGCTGAATGAGTTTCAGCGATTCCGATTTCTTATCTATATAAAGAGGCAAGCTGTCTTCGGGGAAATAAATCTCTTCTAAGCGTTTCGCGATGCCGATAATGGGGATTTGGCCGTACAACCCGATTGCTTTCAAGGCGTCGCAAGCGGAACTCAACTGGCCTTTCCCCCCATCGACGATGATTAAATTAGGTAATTCTGCCTCTTCTTCTAAAAGTCGCGTATACCGACGCGTGATCACTTCGTACATGGTGGCAAAATCGTCTGGGCCTTCGACCGTTTTAGGGGTGAAGGTACGGTAATCCTTTTTCGACGGCAGCGAATTCTTGAAGCACACCATCGCGGAGACCGGATTGGTACCTTGCAAGTTCGAGTTATCGAAACATTCAATGTGTTTTGGTAAGTCGTTTAGACGCAAATCGTTTTTTAATTTGATCATCACGCGCATTTTGCGATCGCCGCCACTTTCTTCTGCTGCCTTGCGGTCTGCTTTTTCCTTTCTGAAGTATAAGACGTTCTTTAGCGACATATCCAATAGCTTCCGTTTATCGCCTTGACTTGGTAATGTATTTTTCGCGCCCTCGAATTCAATCGACATGGGGATGTTGGTAATAATTTCTTTGGCCTTACTCTGAAATTGATCGCGTTTCTCCCAAATCAACATGGTCAACAACTCTGCTTCCTCTTCTTCTAATTTCTTTTTCACCTCCCAGGTCTGCGACTGCAAAATTGTCCCATTGATGACCTTCATAAAGTTAATATAGGCCAAAGACTCATCGGACACCATCGAAAATACATCTACATCGTGGATCGACGGATTCACCACGGTCGACTTCGCCTGGAAGTTCTCCAATAGTTGCCATTTCTCTTTCCATTCCTGGGCCTGCTCAAAAGCCATGCGGGTGGAGGCCTCCTGCATTTGGGAAATAAGAAAACTCTTTGCCTTCTGGTAATTCCCTTTCAAAATTTGCGACACCTGATCGATGTACTCCATATAGCGAACCTCTTGCTCCAAACCCTCGCAAGGTCCTTTGCAATTCCCAATGTGGTATTCCAAGCAAACTTTGTATTTTTCCGCCTCCACATTCGACTCCTTCAGGTTCAGCGCACAGGTCCTGAGTGGATACAGCTGATGCAGCATCTCGAGCAAGGCATTCATTAATTTTGGATTCGCGTAAGGCCCAAAAAACGTCCCCAAGGAATGATTAATTCTTCGCTCCGTAATCAAGCGCGGAAAACGCTCTCGAGTTAAACAAATAAAGGGATAGGTCTTGTCGTCTCTTAATAGGATATTATATTTCGGTTGAAACTGCTTAATTAAGGTATTCTCTAAAAGCAAGGCATCGAATTCCGAATGAACAATCGTGAATTCCAAATTCCGAATCTGCGACACCAGGCGCCTTGTCTTATTGTCCTTGCCTTTCGTATTCGTAAAATAGGAGCTAACCCGGTTCTTTAAATTCTTCGCCTTTCCTATGTAGATGATAGTCCCACTTTCGTCGAAATAGCGGTACACCCCCGGATCTTCGGGTAAGGTGGGAAGGATGAGCTTAGGATCAAAAGTGGACATAGCTCAAATTTAAACAAAAAAATCTTCAATGCATTTTTTGTAATAATCCAAGTTAGACCTTTAGAGAAACGGAAGTAATGTGGGATAGGATGTCGAAAATCTAATCTACCTATAAGTGTATTTTGAAGACTAATCCAAAATTAAAAGCATACATCAATAGGTGTCCTCAGGCCTAATTAGTGGTTTTGGAATTTAAAGTAAAAAAAAGCTTGCGTAGCTTATGAGTAATTGACATATTTAAATGTATGTCATAGCACAGCACAGTTAAAGCGAGTCTTTAATTTTCATTTAGAAAATGAGCCAATGTTGTACTATTTGAATATTTGTTTGACATTTAAACCTATGAAAATTTAAAATCATCATCAAACGTTAAAGAAAGGAGGCCATCAGTATAGAAAAATAGCTACTTAATGAACGTCCACCCATCAAGGGGTGGCGAAAATACAGAAAGTCTTACATTATTCCGGTATAGCGGTTGCTGTTGAATTGATGAGGGTAGAATCCCCACCGATTCC
>JBILCC010000134.1:0-4527 GCA_044353355.1 Aquirufa sp. | reverse complement strand
TTATTGGCAGATAAACCTCTAATTCACTAAATAAACGATGTTTTAACATGGCAAAAGAAATAGCTGGCTACGTAAAGCTTCAATGCAAAGGTGGCCAAGCCAATCCTTCACCACCCATCGGTCCTGCTTTAGGTTCGAAAGGATTAAATATCATGGAGTTCTGTAAGCAATTCAATGCGAGAACTCAAGATAAGAACGGCGTAGTATTGCCGGTCCTAATTACTTATTACGCAGACAAATCGTTTGATTTCGTTGTAAAAACTCCTCCTGCACCGATCTTGTTATTGGAAGCAGCGAAGGTTAAATCTGGTTCAGCTCAACCTAACTTGAAAAAGGTAGGTTCTGTAACTTGGGATCAAGTACGCGTTATCGCGGAAACTAAGATGCCAGATTTAAACTGTTTTACAGTTGAAGCAGCAATGAGTATGATTGCTGGAACGGCTCGATCAATGGGAATTACTGTTTCTGGTGATAAACCGTTCTGATTTAACCATCAGAAATAAACATTTTAATTAAAAGGTAATGGCAAAACTTACGAAGAAAATAAAGGAAGCCCTTTCAAAATACGATGCAACGCAAGCGTATTCGCTTGAAAAAGCAGCGGAGATTTTGAAAGAAATTTCTTATACAAAATTCGATGCCTCAGTGGATATTGATGTCCGCTTAGGAGTAGATCCCCGCAAAGCAGACCAAATGGTTCGTGGCGTGGTTGCCCTACCTCACGGAACCGGGAAAGACGTACGTGTACTTGTATTATGTACGCCCGATAAAGCAGAGGAGGCAAAAGCAGCCGGTGCTGATCACGTAGGATTAGATGATTACATTGCAAAAATCGAGAGCGGCTGGACCGATATCGACGTAATCATTACTATGCCGACTGTGATGGCAAAATTAGGCCGTTTGGGACGTGTTTTAGGACCTCGCGGTCTGATGCCTAATCCAAAGTCAGGTACTGTAACTTTGGAAGTAGGAAAAGCAGTAAACGAAGTAAAAGCTGGTAAAATTGACTTTAAAGTTGATAAAACTGGTATCATCCATACCTCTATCGGTAAGGTGTCCTTCGGAGCTGATAAAATTGTAGATAACGCTTTAGAAGTGATCAACACGTTGATCAAATTAAAGCCGTCTTCTGCAAAGGGAACTTATGTTAAATCGATCAACTTATCATCGACTATGTCTCCGGGCATTATCATCGATAAGGGAACTGTAGCTGGATTGTAATCATGACAAGAGAAGAAAAAAATCAGATTATTGATGAGTTGAGCGAAAAGTTCGCTGCGACTCCGTACTTCTACATTGCAAGTACAGCCGGTTTAACTGTAGCCGAAGCTAATCAATTCCGTAGCCTTTGCTTTCAGAGAGGTGTTGAATACAAAATATTCAAGAACACATTAATCTCTAAAGCATTAGCTAAGACTGGAACAGATTATTCCTCTTTAGATGCAGAAGTTTTGACAGGGATGTCAGGTATCATTTTCGCAACTGAAAATGCTAAAGTACCTGCAAAATTGATCAAAGACTTCCGTAAAGAAGCTGGAAAAGACAAAATTGCATTCAAGGCCGCGTCTATCGAAGGTGGTTTGTACATTGGCGAAGGTCAATTGACAGCACTAGAGAACATCAAGTCGAAAAACGAGATGATTGGCGAAGTTATTGGCTTATTACAATCGCCTGCTAAAAATGTTGTTTCAGCATTACTAAGCGGTGAGAAGAAATTAGCTGGTATCGTGAAGACATTGTCTGAGCGCCCTGAGTAATTATTACCAAGTTTTACCGGAGTGAAAACTCCAATAAATTATTAATTCTTAACAATTAAATTTTCAAAAAATGGCAGATTTAAAAGCGTTCGCTGAACAATTAGTGAACTTAACTGTAAAAGAAGTAAACGAATTAGCTACTATCCTTAAGGATGAGTATGGTATTGAACCAGCTGCTGCTGGTGCTGTTATGGTTGCAGGTCCTGCAGCTGGTGGCGCTGACGGTGGTGAGGCTGCTGCTGAGAAATCATCTTTTGATGTAATCTTAAAGGCTGCTGGTCCTAACAAATTAGCGATCGTTAAATTAGTAAAAGACTTAACTGGTTTAGGTTTGAAAGAAGCTAAGGATGTAGTTGATGCTGCGCCGAAGGCTGTTAAAGAAGGTGTATCTAAAGACGAAGCTGAAGGTTTGAAGAAATCTTTAGAAGAAGCTGGTGCTGAAGTTGAATTGAAGTAATTCAACCCAACCTATCTTACGAAAAAAGGGAATGGCAACATTCCCTTTTTTTTGTTTAATCCCTTATCTTTGTCCACTCGTTTTCCTATTCATTTATGCACAATCTGATCAAAATGCTTCCTGATGCCATCGCAAATCAAATTGCGGCGGGTGAGGTAGTACAACGACCAGCCTCGGTAGTAAAGGAATTAATGGAAAACTCCATTGACGCTGGCGCTAGCTTCGTGCAATTAATTGTGAAAGAGGCAGGAAAGGTCAGTATTCAAGTGATTGATGATGGCAAAGGGATGTCTCCTCAAGACGCGTTGATGTCTTTTGAAAGACATGCCACTTCCAAGATTAGTAAGGCCGAAGATTTGTTTGCAATTCGCACGATGGGATTCAGAGGAGAGGCTTTGGCCTCTATCGCTTCTGTAGCCCAGGTTGAGTTAAAGACTAAGCGAGAAGAAGATGAATTAGGTAGCTTATTGCGCATGGAAGCATCAGTGCTAAAGGCGAATGAACAGGTGGCTGCCCCTAAAGGGACTTCCATCTTGGTTAAAAATCTCTTCTATAACATCCCGGCCCGACGCAATTTCCTAAAATCAAACCCAGTGGAGATGCGCCATATTTTGGACGAATTCCAACGTATCGCATTAGCCAATCCAGAAATCAAATTCTCGTTAGTCCAAAACGAACAAGAAACCTATGCCCTACCCGTTGAAAAACTGGGTAAGAGAATCGTGGACTTGTTTGGTAAAACCTACCGCGAACAATTAGCGGCTTGTGAGGAAAATACGAATTACGTGAGCATTAAAGGCTACGTAGGTCGTCCAGAATACGCGAAGAAAACACGAGGTGAGCAATTCTTCTTTGTGAACAACCGCTTCATTAAGAGCTCGTATTTGCACCATGCGGTCATGAGCGCTTATGAGCGTTTAGTACCAGAAGGCACCTTCCCTTTTTATGTGCTGTTTCTAACGCTAGATCCGGCCCACATCGATATCAACGTGCATCCCACGAAAACCGAGATCAAATTTGATGACGAACGATCGATTTATGCCATTCTACAAGCGGCCATTCGGAAGACGCTTAGCCTAAACCATTTGATTCCATCACTTGATTTCGATGCGAATGTGAATTTTAGAAATCCGTCAGGAGCTTCGACTTCGTCTGGCTCGATTCCTTCGTTTTCAGGGACGAATTCTTCGCGACCTGTTCAAGATGCTTGGAGAAAGCTTTACGAAGGCTTAAACGACAATATTGAGGCTTTTGAGCGGGGGAGTGTAGCCGATCCGTCTGCAAATTTGTTCAGCGAGAATTCTACGACCATTCAAAGCAAGGCGAACACCTGGACAGCGGAAAGTTCTTCGCACTCTAATTTTCAGGTTATTCAAATTCTGAACAAATATTTAGTTGTGACTCTCTCCGGAGGGATGCTATTAATTGATCAGAAAAAAGCGTATCAACGCATCTTGTTTGATCAATTCTCGGAGAATTTGGTAAAGAAAAATGGGGTGTCTCAGCAATTATTGTTCCCACAAATTCTACGCATTAATCCCGCCGATTCGGTATTGCTGGAGGAAATCCTCGTGGATATTACCGATTTAGGCTTTGGCCTAACGAAAGATGCGGAGGAAAATTACTGGATTCAAGGAGTACCTGCTGGAATTGGCGAGGAAGACGGCCAGAATTTACTAGAAGGTATTTTAGAACAAGTGAAGAATGAAGCGTCAGATTTAGGCCAAAACCATGCTGAAAAAATCGCTCGCATCTTAGCGAATCGGGCGGCCATTCGATATCAAACGAGGAAATTAATCGCAGAAGAGATGTCCGCTTTAGTGGAACAATTGTTTGCCAGTACTAATCCGTCGTATTCTCCTAACGGGGAAATTATCAGCCGTTCCTTAAATGAGGCTGAAATCGGTCAATTAATTGGCTAATTCTTTAGCCCGATCCTTCGCGGCAATAATGCCTTTTTGCAATCCCTCTGCTACTAAGTTTTCCTGGAACGTTTTCAAGGCTGCTTCTGTTGTACCTCCTTTCGAGGCAACTGCTTGAATCAATTCATCCAAGGTCTTATCGCTCGTTTGCATCAAATGATAAGAACCTAACATGGTTTGCTTCACTAAAAGAGATGCCATAGCCGGCTCAAAACCCATCTTTACTCCTGCGTCAATCATCGCTTTTATCAAATAAAAAAAATAGGCCGGACCACTACCGCTTAAACCCGTCACTGCATCTAACAAACCCTCCTCCTCTAAGAATACGGCTCGGCCGGTCGAATTGATTAAATTTTCCACCTTGCGAATATCCGACAGACCTACGGCAGAC
>JBILCC010000037.1:0-14364 GCA_044353355.1 Aquirufa sp. | reverse complement strand
TGTACCTTTTCAGGTTTCTAATTCCTTATACCGCATTGGAGAAACCATCGGTCTCGGATTTCAATTGAAGGATGATTTATTAGACGTTTATGGGGATCCAGAGAAATTTGGGAAGCAACCAGGTGGAGATATTTTAGCGAATAAAAAAACCTATTTATTGATAAAGGCGTTCGAAAAGGCGACCGGTTCCACACTAGCGTCTTTAGAAAAATGGATAGCAGCTACCGAATATGATGCGTCGGAAAAAGTACAAGCGGTTACAGCAATCTATGATTCCTTGGGTCTAAAAGCGGAAACGGAAGCGGTCATCGCCTCTTATTTTGATGCGGCCTTTATAGAAATTCAATCTCTGGCCATTTCCGAAGAGCAAAAATCAGCCTTGGTAAAGTTTATGAGCGGGTTGGTTGATCGAGAAGTTTAACGTAGTTTTGTTGTTATATGGTCTCGATTATACTTATTACTGTGACGGTTATTATTTCCCTAGTGGCTTGGCAAAAGCCAGATTTGATGGGAAAGATGCTGATGAATCCCTACCGGATCCAACACAGAAACGAATATTGGCGTTTTGTTAGCTCAGGGTTTATTCACGCAGACTTTACGCACCTGTTTTTCAACTTGTTTTCCTTCTTCTTTTTTGGGGTTCAATTAGAGCAGATTTTCAATCAACTATTTCCGTCGATCGCGTCGGAATTGTACATCTTGTTTTATGTGCTGGCAATCGTGGTGGCAGATTTGCCTACCTTTTTTAAACAGAAAGATAATCCCAATTATAACTCTTTAGGCGCCTCAGGAGCCGTTTCGGCCGTCATTTTTGCGGGAATTTTATTCTTCCCTACAGAGAAAATCTATTTATTCGGCTTCTTCGGAATTCCAGGATTTATCTATGCCGGTTTGTTTACTTGGTATTCAGTAGAAATGGACAAACGTAGCCGTGATTTCGTAAATCACAGCGCGCACTTATACGGTGCCTTGTTCGGAATCGTCGCGATGACGCTGTTGTATCCACAAGTGTGGGTCAGCTTTGTGGAACAAATAACCGCAATGCTTCGATGAAAAGAATTGCGATTTTAGGTAGCACGGGTTCCATTGGGACGCAGGCCTTGGAGGTGATTGCCGAGCATCCATCCGAGTTTTCGGTGGAAGTTTTAACTGCCCAAAATCAGGCTGATCTGCTCATTTCTCAAGCTTTAGCCTGGAAACCGGCTCACGTGGTAATTGGGAATGAGGCGAAATATCAAGAAGTTCGACAAGCTTTATCGAAAACAGGAATTCAGGTTCATTCTGGTGCGAAAGCCCTAGAAGAAGTCGTTACCCTAGATTCAGTTGATATCGTATTAACTGCTTTAGTAGGATATGCTGGTTTATTACCTACGGTGAAAGCGATAAAGGCAGGTAAGCCAATCGCTCTAGCGAACAAAGAAACCTTAGTGGTGGCTGGAGCGCTAATTATGCCTTTGGCGCGGGAGATGGGTGTACCTATTTTGCCAGTTGATTCCGAGCATTCGGCGATTTTTCAATGCTTAATGGGCGAGTCCCATAACCCCATCGAGAAAGTGATATTAACGGCTTCGGGTGGACCTTTTAGAGGATTTAGCCGGGAGCAATTAGCCCAAGTGACACGAGCTCAAGCCTTGAAACACCCTAATTGGTCTATGGGTGCGAAGATTACAATCGACTCGGCTAGTTTGATGAATAAGGGATTAGAGGTGATTGAGGCGGCTTGGTTATTTGATGTAAAACCATCTCAAATCGAGGTGGTAGTTCATCCCCAATCCATTGTGCACTCCTTAGTGCAGTTCGAAGATGGATCGATTAAGGCGCAGTTAGGTTTACCGGATATGAAATTGCCGATTCAGTTTGCCTTAGGGTATCCGAATCGAATGAAGGCGAGTTTCCCTCGCTTTGATTTTAGACAGTATCCATCCTTGACTTTTGAGCAGGCAGATACACAGACTTTCCGTAATTTAGGGCTTGCATTTCAGGCCTTAGAAAAAGGTGGAAATCAAGCTTGTTTATTGAATGCGGCGAATGAGGTAGCGGTGGCGGCCTTTTTAGCAGATCAAATTGGGTTTTTAGCGATGTCTGATTTGAACGAATATTGCATGGATCAGGGAACTTTTATCGCGAATCCGACATTAGAGGATTATATTGAAAGTGATCAATTAAGTAGAATCATGGCTCAGGAATGGGTGGATAAAAATAGAAAATAGCGAATTATGGAAGGTTTAGTGATGACAGGGCAATTGATTTTAGGATTGTCAATCTTAGTAACATTACACGAGTTTGGCCATTTTATTACAGCCAAATGGTTTAAAATGAGAGTCGAAAAGTTTTATCTTTTCTTCGACTTTTTATTCCCAATTCCCACCGTATTAAACTTTGCTTTGTTTAAAAAGAAAGTGGGCGATACGGAATACGGTTTAGGCTGGTTCCCCTTAGGTGGCTACGTTTCCATCGCGGGTATGATTGATGAAACACAAGATGCGGCGACCTTAGCAAAAGACCCAGAACCTTGGGAATTTCGTGCAAAACCAGCTTGGCAACGTCTTATCGTGATGCTAGGTGGTGTAATCGTGAACATCATTACCGGTGTGGTGATCTTTGTTTGCTTAACTTATTCGAATGGAAACAACTTTATTTCGAAAGAAGAATTAAATAAAAATGGAATTGTGGCCTTGGAATTAGGGCAACAGATCGGCTTAAAAACGGGTGATAAAATCATGCGTGTCAATGGTGCTGATTACAAGCAATTGTCTGATTTACGCGCCTCTGATGTTTTATTGGGGGAGAATTCATCTTATACGGTACAACGAGGAGACCAGACTTTGGAGATCAAAATTCCTTCGAATTTCATCGAAAAATTAAGCGATAAGAAAGCCGGTTTTATTGAACCAGTGGCAGCATTCAAAGTAGCAGAAGTGGCTGCTCCTGAAGAGCCAGGTTTCTTCGATAAATTTTCTGCGGCTAAACCGGCTGAATTATTGCCGGCTTATGCGGCAGGATTGAAAAAAGGAGACGTGATCACTTCTGTGAACACGAGCCCAGTTCGTTTCTACCACGAGGTAAAGGAATTGTTGTCTAAGGAGGCTGGAAAGCCTATTCGCTTAGGTATTTTACGTGGAGGCGTGGCTGACACCTTGTCTATGCAGGTTGCCTCATCGGGTCAAATCGGATTTATTCCTGAGATGTTGATTCAGGTATCCCGCGAAGATTATACACTGGCTGAAGCAGCGAGTATCGGAACGGGTCGTGCTTTCTCTGTGATTACGGATAATGTAAAAGGCTTTAAGAAAATAGCTTCAGGTGATGTTTCGGCATCGAAAGCGTTGAGCGGACCTATTGGTATTGCCCAAATGTTCGGTGGCGTATGGGATTGGAATCGATTCTGGATGTTAACTGGTTTGTTATCTATGGCATTGGCCTTTATGAACATTTTGCCTATTCCAGCTTTGGATGGGGGACATGCAATTTTCTTACTCTATGAAATGGTTTCTGGGAAACCAGCCTCTGAAAAGGTGTTGGAAAAAGCGCAGCAGGTGGGAATGCTCATCTTGCTTGCTTTAATGGCTTATACTTTTGGAAACGATATCTTTAAAGTTTTCTTCTAATTGAAAGGGCTGGTTTTATTTTTAGGCCTTCTGTTTCCGGATTTGCACCCGTTTCATAGTTCGGTGACAGAGATGATCTATAATAATAAGGACCAAAGCTGGGAAATTAGCATTCGTCTTTTTCAGGATGATCTCGAGCAAACCATAAGCTCGAACGTAGGTAAAAAATACCGAATGATTCCGGGAGATGAAGTCTCAGAAAAAGCGTTAGAGGCCTATGTGCGCAAACATGTTGGATTTCGAACAGGGAAGCAAATAGCCACCCCTTACCGCTGGTTAGGTACAGAGCAACAACAAGACGTGATTTGGGTGTACATTGAAATTCCTACCTCGTCAGACTTAATCGGATCCTATCTCGAGAACTCCTTATTTTTAGATGAGTTTGAAGACCAAACGAACCTTGTTTCCTGGTCTTTTCAGGGCGAAAAGAAGTCCTATCTTTTTCGTAAAACTCAGGAGGTTCAACAATTATCAAGATAATCATACTGCCATCTTGACGTTTGGCATAAAAATTGATTAATATCGTCTGCTCATTGAGGAGCAGAATTTAAAAATGTGGTATGAATAATCCAAATGACCTTTTTAAGCATTTACAGCTTTCTGAGATGTCTGATTTTGAAAATATAGAATTGATCCCTATCGGGTCAGAAGGAATGGACAATGATGACAAAATGGGCGTTTTGTCAGACCAATTGCCCATTCTTCCCATTCGCAATATCGTCTTGTTTCCTGGGATGGTGATTCCGATTACGGTCTCTCGCCAAAAATCCGTTCGCCTCGTGAAGAAAGCCTATAAGGGCGATCGCACAATCGGCGTTTTAGTACAAGCCAATAACTCGAAAGAGGAGCCTACGCCAGATGATCTATATAAAATCGGAACAGTAGCGCACATCGTGAAAATGTTCGTATTGCCAGGCGGTAATACGACTATTATCGTGCAAGGCCGCAAGCGTTTTGAAGTTAGTGAATACATCAAAACCGAACCTAATCTAGTAGCGCGTGTTTCCTACATAGAAGACACATTCCCTAAGAAATTAAATAAAGAAAATAAGGCACTCGTTTCTACCCTGAAAGAGTGCGCTTTGAAGATATTAAATCTGAATCCTGAGATCCCGCGCGAGGCACAAATAGCCTTAGACAACATTGAATCATCCGCGTTTTTAGTGCACTTCCTTTCCTCGAATATCAATGCGGAATTAAAGGAAAAGCAAGCATTATTAGAGACATTAGATGGTATCGAACAGGCTACTCATTTGCTGGAGCACATGTTGAAAGACATTCAGCATCTGGAGTTGAAGCGCGAGATTCAGAGCAAAGCTTCCAGTGACATCGATCAGCAACAACGTGACTATTACATTCGCCAGCAGATTAAAGTCTTGCAGGAGGAATTAGGCGTGGAGAGTCCGGAACAAGAGTTGGATGGTCTACGTGCAAAAGGGGCGAAGAAGAAGTGGTCGAAAGAAGTGAATGATTTCTTCCAAAAAGAACTATCCAAACTACAACGCACGAATTCGATGTCTGGGGAATACCCGATGTTGATGAATTACGTGGAATTGATCGCGGATCTACCTTGGGGTGAATTCACGAAAGACAATTTTGATCTAGTGAAGGCAAAGAAGGTGTTGGACGCGGATCATTTTGGTTTAGAAAAAGTAAAAGAACGCATCATCGAATACCTAGCGGTTTTGAAGATGAAAGGGGATATGAAAGCGCCTATTTTATGCCTTTATGGCCCTCCGGGTGTGGGTAAGACGTCTTTGGGTCGTTCGATTGCTAAAGCTTTGGGACGTAAATACGTGCGCATGGCCTTAGGGGGTCTGCGTGACGAGGCAGAAATCAGAGGTCACAGAAAAACCTATGTGGGCGCTATGCCAGGCAAGGTGATTCAAAGCATTAAAAAAGCAGGTTCTTCGAACCCTGTTTTCATCTTAGATGAGATTGATAAAGTAGGTTCTGACCACCGCGGAGATCCATCTTCTGCCTTATTAGAGGTATTGGACCCCGAGCAAAATAGCGGCTTCATGGATAATTACTTGGAGTGTGATTACGATCTATCTCGAGTAATGTTTATCGCGACAGCCAATAATTTAGATACCATTCATCCCGCTTTGCGTGATCGGATGGAGATCATTGAGGTGAGTGGCTATACGATGGAGGAGAAAGTCCAAATCGCTAAAAAGCACTTGTTACCTAAGCAAAAGAAAGAGCACGGATTAGAGAAAGCGGAATTTTCGATCAATGATGGAGCCATCCAAAAAGTAATCGAAGGCTATACCCGCGAATCTGGCGTTCGTAAATTAGAACAAGAAATTGGTCGCGTGGTGCGCAAGATCACAAAATCTATTGCGATGGATCAAGACTATCCGCACAAAATCACGGCGACAGATGTTGTGAAATTATTGGGTCAAGAGCACTTTGATAAGGATACGTACGAGAACAATGAATATGCTGGAGTTGTAACAGGTCTAGCGTGGACACCCGTAGGTGGAGATATCTTATTTATCGAAACTTTATTGAACCGAGGAAAAGGTGTCTTGACACTTTCTGGTCAATTAGGTGATGTGATGAAAGAGTCAGCGATGGCGGCATTAAGTTTCTTAAAGGCGCATTCGGATGAATACGGCATTGATTACCGTATTTTTGACCAATACAATTTACATATTCACGTTCCAGCTGGGGCGGTACCTAAAGATGGTCCATCCGCAGGTATCACGATGTTAACAGCGATCGCTTCAGCTTTAACACAGCGCAAGGTGAAATCGAAACTAGCGATGACGGGCGAGATTACACTTCGTGGTAAAGTGTTGCCGGTGGGTGGAATAAAGGAGAAAATCTTAGCGGCGAAAAGAGCAGGAATAAAAGAGATTATCATGTGCTCGAAGAACCGCAAAGATGTGGAGGAGATCGAAGCACATTACATTTCAGATTTGAGCTTCCACTACGTAGACGACGCGAAAGAAGTATTGGCTTTAGCGCTTTTAAAAGAGCAGGTGAAAAATCCGGTGAAATTTGTTTTTCAAGCAGAACCAATAGCAAGCTCCTCTGCGGCATTGTAGTGAATTTCGCCTAATTCAAGACTGAATTGAATGATGCGAAGCGCCTCAGCAGAAGCCAAAGGGCGGAGGCATTCCACTAGATCTTGAACGGATAAGGGTCCGTTTTTTAAATAAGTCAGAATCAATTTACGTTCTGCTTCGAGGCCTTCGGGGATATTTTTCCCGGAGGCTTCTTTTTTGCGCTGCAAGCAATGATCGCATACCCCGCAAGAAGTCTTTAAAGACTCGCCAAAATACGAGGTAATCAATAGCGTTCTACAAGCCTCCGGATGTTTCACATAGTGAATCATCGCATCAATCTTTTTCTTCGACCTTTCCTTCTTCTTCAAGTATTCAGCCCAGATGATGGGTAGGTTTTCGATATTCGCCCGAGGCGTCAAAAAGACTAATTTAGGCAGGCCATTTTGCTTGTCGTATTCGATCAGTTCGAACTTCTCCAACAAGGCTAAATTGCGTTCTACCTCTGCTGGAGGAATTTTTATCTGATGTGCGAAGTCCGCTTCAGAGATGCTGACGAATTGGGTATATAAATTGCCCCCATAGATGCGAAGCAGCCCTTTTAGGAAGGATTCGAATTTCTCGTTTCTAATTTGAAAGTCGTAAAGTTCGGTGGAGCTGACGATGAAGCGAATTTTGGATGGATTTTGAAAGGCCTCGTTTAGTAAAATTAATCCCGCTGCTTCTAATGTCTTTAAGGCAAAATAGGTCTGAGAGCTAGGTAAGTTGAAACGCTTGCACAAGTCCATCCAATCAAAATCGTAACTCTGTAATTCGCCACTTCCCTCGGCAACCTGTAAATAATTAGAAACGGCTTGGTAGGTGCGTTTGATTGTTTCAGCCGTCGGAAATGACTTTTCCCATTGGGCGGTTAAATCCAATACGTCTTTTTCTTCGTATAAAATGGCCGCGTAGGCCTTTTTCTCGTCTCGACCTGCTCGGCCTGCTTCTTGGTAATAGGCCTCAATAGTGTCGGGTAAATCTAGGTGAACCACCAGGCGAACGTCTGGTTTGTCGATACCCATCCCAAAAGCATTGGTCGCCACGATGCAATCGATTTTGCCTTCGATCCAGTCTTTTTGGCGCGCAATTCTGACCTCTGATGGCAAACCGGCGTGGTAAAAAGTGCTGGATAAACCGGCTTTAGAAAGCATATCGGAGATTTCCTGCGTCCGTCTACGGTTGCGTACATACACAATCGAAGAACCTGGAACCCGTTGCAGCATCGAGCACAGCTTCTTTTCTTTGTCCGCCTCATAGAGGACGGAGTAGGAGAGGTTTGCGCGGCTGAAACTTTTTTGGAATACAGCTGCGTTTTTGAATTGCAGCTTTTCTTGAATTTCTTGCTTCACTTCCTCGTTTGCAGAGGCCGTCAAAGCAATGCACGGAACGCTCGGAATCAAGGCGCGAAACTCAGCAATCTCTAAATAAGGCGGTCTAAAATCGTGACCCCATTGCGAAATACAGTGTGCCTCGTCGATGACCAACAAACTGATATTCATCTGCTTCGCTCGCTCGATGAACAAATCCGTTTTAAGGCGTTCGGGCGAAACATAGAGAAATTTAGTATTGCCGTAAATGCAATTGTCTAATAAAATGTCGATTTGGCGTTTGCGGAGTCCGGAAAAAAGGGCTGTCGCTGGAATACCTCGGTGGTTTAATTGCGCCACCTGATCCTGCATCAATGCAATTAGGGGCGTGATGACGATGCAAATCCCCGGCAAAACGAGGGCCGGTACTTGAAAACAAATGGACTTTCCACCACCGGTGGGCAATAAAGCCAGGGTATCCTTGCCTTCCAACACCGAGTGAATGATCTCCTCTTGCAGAGGCCTGAAGGCCGAATGCCCCCAGTATTTTTGCAATATGTCCTGAATGTCCGCCATCGTCTAAACAAATCTACCAAAAAAGAATGAACTCCTCCACCGGATTTTTAGGAATTCCTGAGAAGAAATTCTTATTTTTAGACACAAAAGAAAGCGCATATGTTATCAGAGAAGGATTTAGCCCAATTATCAAAACGCGGAATTACGCCTGTGGAGATGAATCAACAAGTTGATTTTTTTAAATCCGGCTTTCCTTGGATGAATTTGGAGAAATCGGCTTCGATTGGAAATGGAATTTTTCAGTTTTCGGCGGAACAGCTACAAGAATTCATCGCTCGCTTTGATCAGCAAAAATCAGCACTTTCCATTTTGAAGATGGTGCCAGCCTCTGGTGCAGCCACTCGAATGTTTAAATCACTGTTCGAATTCTTGTCGACGGGCGAGGAGAACAAAGAATGCACGAAGTTTTTTGATGAGCTAGATCACTTTGCTTTTTACCCAGAGCTTAAAGAGATTATGGGAGAGAAAGACGACTCAGCAGATATTCTGCAAAAACTACTCGGTTCCGCTGGAATGAATTATGGCCAAAAACCTAAAGGTCTCCTTGCTTTCCACTCCTACACAGATGGAGCCCGAACCCCTTTAGAGGAGCACATGGTGGAGGCTGCGGCCTATGCATCCAATGGCCAAAAAGCCCGCTTGCATTTCACCGTCTCCCCAGAACACCGCAGCGGTTTCGAGGAATTAGTAAAACAACTCGTTCCTAAATGGGAGACAAAAACCGGTATCCAATTCGAGATCACTTTCTCGGAACAAAAGCCTGCCACAGATACCATTGCTGTGAACCCGGACAACACCCTGTTCCGCGAAGCCGATGGATCACTCCTTTTCAGACCGGCTGGCCACGGGGCGCTATTGGAGAATTTGAATGACCTGAAAGCTGATGTGATTTTCATTAAAAATATTGATAATGTGGTGCCTGATGACTTGAAACAGCCGACCATAGAATACAAAAAGGCCTTGGGAGGATTGTTGTTGTGGATTTTGGAAGGAATTGAACACCTGGACAAGCAATTGCAAGAAAATCCTTCAGAGACTACGATCAATGAGGCCCTACAGGAGATGGCCACCTATCTAGGTTTTGTGCCGGCGGCAGATTTCGCTCGCAAAAGCGAACAAGATAAAGTTGCGACAATTCGCACCATTTTAGCTCGTCCAACCCGCGTTTGTGGGGTGGTAAAAAATACGGGAGAACCGGGAGGAGGCCCATTCTGGTGCCAAGATGCGAAAGGAAATTTCACACTTCAGCTCGTGGAATCCGCTCAGATTGATATGAAAGAGGACGCTCAAAAAGCGAAATTCCATCAAGCATCCCACTTCAATCCAGTGGATTTAGTGTGCGCTACACGTGGTTTGAACTTATTGAACTTTCGCGATATGAATACGGGTTTTATCACAGATAAGACCAAAGACGGAAAAGAATTAAAGGCGATGGAGTTGCCGGGACTTTGGAATGGAGCGATGTCAGATTGGAACACCCTTTTTGTGGAAGTTCCTTTGGAAACATTCAACCCGGTGAAAACGGTGACAGATTTAGTGAGGCCATCACACCAAAATGGGTAGTATTTTTTTTGTTTGTGAAAAAACTCCCTAATTTTGTCGCCCTGAGAAAGAGATTTTAAAGGAAGTATATAAATGCTTGATTACAAAAACCTTGCCCGGTTTCCAGGCAAGGTTTTTTATTAAATCCTAAATAGGTAAAAACAGAGTCCACATGCCTTTAATTGGGTAGTAAACAAAAAAACTATGGCTTTAGAACAAACGTGGAGGTGGTTTGGACCAAACGACCCCGTTAAATTATCCGATGTACGTCAAGCTGGCGCAACGGGTATTGTGAGTGCTTTGCACCAAATTCCGAATGGAAAAGTGTGGGAGCTGCCCGATATTTTGGAACGTAAAGCTATTATCGAAGCGGCTGGATTAAGTTGGTCTGTGATCGAAAGTATTCCAGTGCACGAGGACATCAAAACGCGCTCAGGTAATTACAAGCAATACATAGAAAGCTATAAGACCTCTTTACGCCATGTGGGAAAAGCGGGTTTAGATCTAGTGTGTTATAATTTCATGCCTATTTTAGACTGGACGCGCACCGATTTAGATTTTCGTTTTCCAGACGGAAGTACGGGTTTGCGCTTCGATGCGGCAGAATTCTGTGCCTTTGAATTGTTCTTATTAAAACGTCCAGGAGCAGAGCAGCATTACACAGCCGAGCAAATCGCAAGAGCTCAAAAATGGTTCGATTCATCCACTCAGGCACAACAAGAGAAATTAATCCGCAATATTATCGCCGGCTTACCTGGTTCTGAAGAGAGCTTCACGTTGAAGTCTTTCCAAGAAGCTTTAGATACCTATTCCGAAGTAGGGGAGAAGGAATTGCGTGAAAACTTATACGATTTCATACGGGAGATTACGCCAGCAGCCGAGGAGGCGGGAGTTAATCTATCGATTCACCCGGATGATCCTCCGTATCCGATTTTGGGCTTACCACGCGTGGTGAGTACAGAAAGCGATGCGGTTCAATTATTGAATGCCTACGAAAGCAACGTGAATGGACTTTGTTTCTGTACGGGTAGCTATGGCGTTAGAGAAGACAATGATTTAGTAGGGATGGTAGAGCGCTTGGGTCACCGCATTAATTTCATTCACTTGCGTGCCACACATCGTGATGAATTTGGAAATTTCCATGAGGCAGACCATTTAGATGGGGATGTGGATATGTTTGGGGTGATGAAAGGCTTAGTGAATGAGCAGGACAAGCGCATGGCGTCTGGTCGCAAAGATTTCCGTTTGCCATTCCGCCCAGATCACGGGCATCGAATGCTTGATGATTTACAAGATGGAAAGAAGACGAATCCAGGCTATACGGCCATAGGTCGTTTGCGCGGTTTAGCGGAGTTACGTGGTTTGGAAATGGGAATCCGCGGGTTTTTGAAATAATTTTCATTTTCCCCTTTTGATTTCTATATCTTATTGCTAACTTTGCACCCCCATTAGTGTGGGATAACTCTATCTTATTGAGTTTAACGCGCTTGCAGGGATTAAAAGAATTTTAAATTTTAAACGGTAATTATTCCAAAATGCCAACTATTCAGCAATTAGTGCGCAAGGGACGTGAGCAAATGACTTGGAAATCTAAGTCACCAGCTTTGGATTCTTGTCCACAAAGAAGAGGGGTTTGTACTCGTGTATACACGACTACTCCTAAAAAACCAAACTCAGCGATGCGTAAAGTAGCTCGTGTTCGCTTAACAAACCAAAAAGAGGTGAATGCCTACATTCCAGGTGAAGGTCACAACTTACAAGAGCACTCGATCGTATTGATCCGTGGTGGTCGTGTAAAAGACTTACCAGGTGTACGTTATCACATCATTCGTGGAGCTTTAGATACAGCCGGTGTTTCTGGTCGTTTACAGTCTCGCTCGAAGTATGGTGCTAAACGTCCTAAACCAGGTCAAGCTCCAGCAGGTAAAAAATAATTTATTAACACAAAGATCCAGTATGCTTCGTTAAAGCAGAAGGTTGGGTCGATTTTAAAAAACTAACAACATGAGAAAGGCGAAACCAAAAAAGCGCTACGTATTACCAGATCCTAAATTTAAGGATGTATTAGTAACTAAGTTTGTAAACAACTTAATGTACGATGGAAAGAAATCCACTGCATTTACCATCTTTTATGATGCGTTAGATAAAGTAGAGGAGCGTACAAAAGAAAACGGTTTAGAAACTTGGAAAAAAGCATTGAATAATGTGATGCCATCCGTGGAGGTTAAGAGCCGTCGCGTAGGTGGAGCAAACTTCCAAGTACCAACAGAAGTACGAGCTGAACGTAAAGTTTCATTGGGAATGAAGTGGTTAATCGGTTACGCGCGTAAGCGTGGTGACAAAACAATGATGGATCGCTTAGCGAACGAAATCATTGCAGCATCGAAAGGTGAGGGAGCAGCAGTGAAGAAGAAAGATGATACACACAGAATGGCAGAAGCGAACAAAGCGTTCTCTCACTTCCGTTTCTAATTTAGTAGAATTACATGAAGAGGCTAATCGAAAGGTTAGCCTCTTTTTTTGTCCATATAAGTACTTAATCGAGCGGACTAATGGAGTATTCCTGAATTTTGTTTAGCTTTGAATCACAATCAACAGCACTATGATTTCGAAGAAGGCAAAATATGCTTTAAAGGCTTTAAAAGTATTGGCGCAATCCTACGAGAAAGGGCCCTTATTGATCTCGCATATAGCGGAATCGGAGAAGATACCGAAGAAATTCCTCGAAGCTATTTTATTAGAGTTACGTAATCACGGAATTTTACAGTCCCAAAAAGGGAAAGGCGGCGGTTACTACCTACGAATTCCCCCTGCGGAAGTTACATTTGCAAAAATCATTCGGATTGTGGATGGTCCTATTGCACCAGCACTATGTGTTTCTCTTCACTTTTACGGGAAATGCGACGATTGTGCTGACGAGGAAACGTGCCAGCTGAGAACGGTCTTAACAAAATGGAGGGATGCAAACTTATCCGTTTTAGAAAATACAACCTTAGAGGAGCTTATGTAAGCTCCTTTTTTTATTCGTATAGGTGATCTAAGTTTTTCATCTTGAACTCGTCGTTATCTAATTCCAAAAACTCTTCCCAGAAAGGATTCTCCGGAACAGACGCTTTGCAGATAATAGGTGTCTTTTTGATCGGATGGATGAAATACAAACGACGTGCGTGTAAATTAATGCTCGCATCTACGTTTGGTTTGTCGTAACCGTATTTGATGTCGCCGCGAATGGGGCAATTCAAAGAAGCTAATTGTACGCGAATTTGGTGCGGTCTTCCCGTGATCGGTTCTACTTCTACTAAATAGTGTAAATTGATCTTTCCCAAAATCTTATAATTCAACTCCGCCTTCAAAGCCTTGTCTTCTGGGTAATCGTAAGCCGTCGTCGTATTCTTCGCCTCGTTCTTTACTAGCCAATGCGTTAACTTCCCTTTTTCTGGATACGGCTTCTTTCGAGTCACAGCCCAGTAGGTTTTTTGGATATCCCGCTTTCGGAACATCTCCATCATTCGTTCTAAGGCTTTAGAAGTGCGGGCAAAAATTACCAACCCACTAACTGGACGATCTAAGCGATGAACTGGATGCAAGAATACGGCACCGGGTTTTTGGTATTTTTCCTTGATGTAGTCCTTCAACACATCCGTTAGCGTCACATCACCCGTACTATCGCCCTGTACGAGAATTCCAGCCCGCTTATTCACGATCAGGAGGTGATTGTCTTCGTATACGATGTGGTAGTCTTTCATGTTCTGCTAATTATTTAGGCCAAAATCTCTCCGCCCATTTCTCGCACAAAGGTAGGATTATTTCGCGATATGCGAATGACGCCAAAATATTTTAAAAATTCCCCTCTTGATTTTCAGCCATTTACGTGAAATACTTGAAAAAGTTTTGTTCATGATTTGTTAATAATAAATTAATCCTACATCTTTGCACTCCCAATCGCTAGGAACAAACGGTTTCTAGGGCAAGACTGAGAGTAAATCGTGTGATTAAATTCACGCCAAGGCGGGTTGCTTTGGAAGGTTTATATCGAGGTACAAGAGTTCTTTGACGTGTTGATAGAAATAAAGAAGAGATACTGTGTTTAAATCACAGTGTCGAAATAGTAGCATTCAAGACAAGGATAATGACAATTTTCTTATATTAATAAGAGCAGTCAAACATCCAAAGATTATTTACAATGGAGAGTTTGATCCTGGCTCAGGATGAACGCTAGCGGCAGGCCTAATACATGCAAGTCGAACGGTGTCTTCGGACATAGTGGCGCACGGG
>JBILCC010000133.1:0-4598 GCA_044353355.1 Aquirufa sp. | reverse complement strand
TGATTTGCCTAACAATGATGAATCACAGCCAGCTGAAAAAGAAACAGAAGTTGCTTCCGTAACGAAAGCGAAACCTAACCCGAGTTCTAAAGAGACTGTTATCTCTTCAGTGGTTAAAAGTCCTGTCAGTATTTCAGAAAATACGAAAAAGACCACTACTGTTTCCACAAAACCAAACCCGGAACCGGAAGAAAAAATAGATGAAGGGGCTTTATTCAAGAAAAAAACAACTAGCAACGGTACGCGAGGAACGAATCCGAATCCAGGAGGAAATTCAAACGGACCTGACGCTGGAAAAATTGGGGATAAAGGTAGCCCTAACGGAAAAATCAACAATTCAACTAATTACTCTGGTAATGGCGGGAGCGGGGATGGTTCCGGTTCCTCATCAGTGAATATTTCTGGCTGGAGAATTGCTAATCGTCCTAACGTAAAAGATGATACAGGTGAAACGGGTATGATTCGATTCACCATTAAAATTGATGAAGATGGAAATATCATCAAATTAGTGATTGCGGAGAATTCGTTCTCCAATTCTTTGGCACAGAAATACAAAAGAGCCATCGAAAAATCTAAATTCATCAAAACGTCTTCAGGCCCAAGCCCGAAAGAAGCGACCGGATCTATCACCTTCCGTGTAGGAGAAAGATAGGCATCCGATGAATTATTCCGAGGCCATTTCCTTTTTGTATGCACAATTGCCGGTATTTCACCGAGAGGGGGCTAAAGCCTATAAACCAGGCTTAGGTAATATTGAAGCACTTTGTGAAATCATGGGTCAACCGCAGGATTATTTTAAGTCCTTGCATATTGCTGGAACAAATGGAAAGGGGAGTTCCTCCCATTTTATGGCCTCTATTCTACAGGAACATGGTTACAAGGTGGGTTTATACACATCTCCACATCTGCATTCCTTTACAGAACGAATTAAAATCAATGGAATTCAGGTCGCTGAAGAATGGGTGGCTGATTTTGTCACGAAACATCAAAATCTCATTGAAAAAGTCCGTCCGTCTTTTTTTGAGTGGACCGTCATTATGGCTTTCACCTATTTCAAGGAACAGCAGGTCGATTATGCGATTATTGAAACGGGCTTAGGCGGTCGATTGGATTCGACGAACATCATTTCGCCTGTGGCATGTTTGATTACCAATATCAGTTTTGACCACCAGGATTTGCTAGGGGATACCTTAGAAAAAATTGCGTCTGAAAAAGCGGGTATCATTAAATCTCTGATTCCGGTTACGATCAGTGAAAAACAGCCAGAAACGTCTGATGTTTTTCTAGCCAAAGCTTCTTCTCTAGGTGCCCCATTGCAATTTGCTTCTGATGTAATTAGCGCTGTAGATTTCACTTTCACAAGCCCCACTTGGGGTGAAATGAAAGTAAATAGCCCTTATAAAGGTCATTACCAGCAAAAAAACATCCGAGGTGTTTTAGCTTGGTGTGAGCAGATTCAATACATCATTCCTCTTGAAGGTGCAAAAATCAGGAACGGAATTGAGAAAACCCGAGTGAATACCGGTTTAAAAGGCCGCTGGGAAATTTTAGGGGAAAGTCCTAAAATCATTGCTGATACCGGACATAACAAAAGTGGTATAACGGAGATTATGCAACAAATAAATAAAGAGGGCTTCGATCATCTGACCATTATTCTCGGGATGGTAGCAGATAAAGACATCGATTCGGTCTTATCCATTTTTCCAACGGATGCCATCTACTATTTTTCCCAAGCAAGCAACCCAAGAGCGATCTACGCAGTAGAACTACAAAAATTAGCCGCAGCTAAAGGCCTGAATGGCCAAGTGGTACCCTCCGTAAACGACGCCATCGCCCTCGCTAAATCACATTCAGGTCCCAAAGATGGAATTCTTATCTGTGGATCCACCTATCTCATAGGTGAAATTACCTTTTAATTCGCGTACACTTTGAGCAGAAGAAAAACAGCCAAATACAATTTAGCCATCACCTTAGACAATGTCATCCAAAGTCCGAAACCCGTTTTCGGAACTTTAACTGGCAAATGGAAATCAGATTACTTTAAAAATGACAGCTCATTAGTTTTAGAACTAGGCTGTGGCCGAGGAGAATACACCAATGGCTTAGGTAAGCTATTCCCTGATATGAATTTCATCGGAGTTGATGTCAAAGGTGATCGTTTAGCGCAAGGCGGAAGAGCTGCAAGAGAACTTGAATTAATTAATACCGCGTTTCTTCGCATCCATATGCAAGAGATAGACGAACACTTTGCCGAAAATGAGGTCGATGAAATTTGGATTACTTTTCCGGACCCTCGTCTTAGGGATCGTGATGAGAAACGACGTCTAACTTTTCATACCTTCCTACATCGCTATAAGAAAATCTTGAAGCCTGGAGGTATTCTTCACTTAAAAACGGATTCATTGCCTTTCTTCGAATTTTCGGAGGGTTCTCTAACAGAAAATGGATGGGATATTATCGTCAAGACGAATGATTTGTACACTTCCGAATGGATGGACGATCACTTTGGGATAAAAACACGATTCGAGGAGATGTTTTATGAAAAAGGATTTAACATCAATTACCTACGAGCTATAAATACGAAATAAAAAAAGCCTCTCAGATGGAGAGGCTTTTTCTTTTATATCAAACAAGTTGATTAACCTACGCGAGCGATCAAATCTGCTGCACGAGATGAATAACCAAATTCGTTATCATACCAACCTACTACTTTCACTAAATTACCCATCGCTGTTGTTAACTTAGAATCTAAGATACAAGAGTGTTGGTTACCGATGATATCGATAGAAACGATTTCATCTGTAGTGAATTCTAAAATACCTTTCATTGGGCCATCTGCAGCAGCTTTCAAAGCAGCGTTGATTTCCGCAACCGTTGCGTCTTTTTTCAAAACTACCGTGAAATCTGTAACAGATCCATCTGGAGTAGGAACACGCATCGCATTGCCATCTAATTTACCCTTCAAGTGAGGTAAAACTAAACCTACTGCTTTAGCAGCACCTGTAGATGTAGGGATGATAGAATACGCAGCAGCACGAGAACGACGTAAATCGGAGTGAGGCGCATCTTGTAAGTTTTGATCCGCTGTATAAGCGTGAACTGTAGTCATAAATCCTTTTTCAATTCCGAAAGCATCGTCTAACACTTTAGCCATTGGAGCTAAACAGTTAGTTGTACAAGATGCGTTTGAGATTATCGTCATATCATCTGTTAATGTATCATCATTAACACCTAAAACGACTGTAGGAATATCACCTTTAGCAGGAGCGGAGATGATTACTTTACGAGCACCAGCTACTAAGTGTTGTCCAGCACCTTCTTGATCGATGAAACGACCTGTAGATTCTAAAACAACATCAATTCCTAAAGCACCCCAAGGTAACTGCTTAGGATCACGTTCTGCAAAAGCCTTAATCACGTTACCATTAACAGTAATGCTGTCAGCATCAGAAGTAACAGTACCATTAAAACGACCATGAACTGAATCATACTTTAGTAAGTGTACTAAAGTAGCGTTGTCAGTTAAATCGTTAATAGCAACGATTTCCACATTTTCTTTTTCCAATAAACGACGGAAAGTAAGTCGACCGATACGACCAAAACCATTAATAGCAACTTTAATTTTTTTCATTGAATAAATTAATTTGATTTCATACAAAGGCCAAATATAGCATTTAAAATGTATTATTCCAAGAGAGATAGGATTAAATAAACCCAATTAAACGTTTACGAGGCCTATTTTACAAAAGTAAATCATCATATTTTAATTTAGCATAAATGCTAATTATATAAATTTTGCACAAAAATTACTCGGATACGTTTTTTATTCAAATTATTTTTGCATATTTGTGTAAGAAAATACTGCTCCGGGTCGATGGGGTAGGAGAGTGACAGAATGTCACTTGTCTTTTTAGCTAATTTTCTAGCAATTTTTACCGAAATAATATTTTGCACATTATCGCAACTGATTGATAATCAGCTAAATAACTTATTAAAGTTGAAGTTAAATTTAGTCCATTTTATCGGTCTTTTTTCTCACAAATCGTCCATAAGCGTCGATTTTATTTCTGATGATCTGGGTAAGCCAAGCCTTTTTTGATTAATTTGCATCTTCATTTATTGCATATCATTTTTATGAATTCATTAGAAAAAAGTATTGTCGCCGCCTGGGACAACCCGGAGCTTCGTTCGAAGGCTGAATCCATCGAGGCGATTGAAAAAGTCGTTGACTTAGTAGATAAAGGAGAATTGCGAACGGCTGAACCTAAGGCAGATGGAAGCTGGCAAGTGAACGAATGGGTAAAGAAAGCCATCGTAATGTATTTCCCTATTCGCCAAATGGCCGTCTCAGAAGTGGGAATCTTCGAATTCCACGATAAAATGAAGTTAAAATCTAATTACAAAGAGTTAGGTGTTCGCGTTGTTCCTCCAGCAGTAGCCCGATATGGTGCATTCTTAGCTAAAGGGACGATATTGATGCCCTCTTATGTAAATATTGGTGCTTATGTGGACGAAGGAACGATGGTAGACACATGGGCTACGGTAGGATCTTGCGCTCAAATCGGTAAACACGTACACTTAAGTGGCGGTGTAGGTAT
>JBILCC010000132.1:0-4718 GCA_044353355.1 Aquirufa sp. | reverse complement strand
ACTTCACAACCACCATAATAACGTTTTCCGGGTAGACCTTCCGCATATTTATTCGTTAAAACACTTCCCTGAGCTTCCATCACCTGAGGAGAGGTAAAGTTTTCAGAGGCGATTAGTTCAATGCCAAATTCTTGGCGATGCGCCTCCTGGTTAATCAGGTCAAAAATCTCTTTATCTCGTTGTGTAGGGAAAGTGGATGCCATAAAAATCGAATGGGTTCTGGATTACAATTTGAAAGGTCAAAAGTACGTTTTTTTCTCCAAATTGAAAAACGAAAAGCCGCTATAATAAGACAAATATCACGCGCGTTTCCGCGCTTTTTTCTTAATTTTGGTTTTGCATTTTGAGACAAACATGAAATTAAAATATATCGCCTTTCTTTTATTCGCATTTATGGCCATTCCGGCTTTAGCGCAAAAAATTACCCCCGCTAAATGGTCTTGGTCCATTAAGCCTGCAAACCCGAAAGTGGGGGAGCAAGCAGAGGTTATTTTTAAAGTCGCAATCGAGAAAGATTGGTATTTGTATTCATCTGACTTCGATAAAGATTTAGGTCCCACGGTAACAACCGTTACCTTTAAGCCAGGTGCTGGTTACCAAACAGTGGGTGGCTTAAAAGCCATTAATCCACATTCTAAAAACGATACCGAGATTTGGAACGGTACCTATACCTATTTTACTGATCAGGCTGAATTCCGCCAAAAAGTGAAAATCACCGCCTTGGATTACACGATCGAGGGCTCTTACGATTCACAATCTTGCTCGAATGTTTCAGGTCTTTGTGTTCCTATACGAGGGGCATTTAGTTTAAAAGGTAAAGCAGAGATGGCGGCGGTTGCGGATACGCCAGTTGCTGCCGTCGTGCAGGCAGCAGCTCCCATCGATTCAGTGGTTGCCAAACCTGAAGTAGCAGCGACGCCCACAGAATCACCCGAAGACGAATCTCTTTTCGGCTTTTTCTGGATCGCTTTGGGCGCCGGATTCCTCGCTTTATTAACACCTTGCGTTTATCCATTAATTCCGATGACCGTGAGTTTCTTCACCAAACAAAAGGGTGGAAAAGGCTTAGCGTTTTTATATGGAGGATTTATCGTTTTGATCTATGTGTTTTTCGGGACGCTATTAGCCTTCTTCGCTGGAGCTAGTTTCGCGAACTTCTTGAGTACGCACTGGATTCCGAATATGCTCTTCTTTACGATATTTATCTTGTTCGGTATTTCGTTCTTAGGCGCATTTGAAATTGTATTACCCTCAAACTTAGTGAATACTGTCGATGCGAAGTCGGACAAAGGTGGATTCATAGGCGTGTTCTTTATGGCCTTCACACTTGTGTTGGTTTCCTTTTCTTGCACAGGACCACTCGCTGGATCCATCTTGATTGCGGCTTCACAAGGTGCTTTCTTGAAGCCGATCATCGGGATGTTAGGCTTCTCTTTAGCTTTCGCCATTCCGTTTACACTTTTCGCGATCTTCCCTGGATTCATGCAGAAGCTGCCTAAGTCAGGTAATTGGATGAATGAAGTGAAAGTCGTTTTAGGCTTCTTGGAAATCGCTTTAGCGTTTAAATTCTTGAGCGTGGCAGATCAGGTGTATCACTGGCATCTGTTGGATCGCGAGATCTTCTTAGCGATTTGGATTGCGATCTTTACGGCCTTGACCTTGTATTTATTCGGTAAGATTTCTTTGCCACACGATGGGCCATCGAAGAATTTATCGGTACCGCGTACTTTGTTCGCGACGACTGTTTTAGCCTTTGTTATTTACCTGGTTCCGGGGATGTTCGGAGCGCCGTTGAAAGGGCTTTCAGGTTGGTTGCCACCGATGAATTCTCAGGATTTCAAGGGATCGCAAGCCGTTGAGCCTGTCTCGCCAACAAATAATGCTTTATATAGCGATTTCTTAGAGTTGCCTTTAGGCCTAACTGGGTATTTTGATTTCGAACAGGCGAAAGCCGCTGCGTTGAAGGCAAACAAACCTTTGTTTATCGACTTTACGGGTCACGGTTGTGTGAATTGCCGCAAGATGGAGGAATACGTGTGGTCAGATCCAGCAGTTTTGCAGCGTTTAAAGGAGGATTACATCGTGGTCGCATTGTATTGCGATGATAAGACGGAATTGCCTGCTTCGAAATGGTATACTTCGAAAGTGGACGGACAGGAGAAGAAGACATTAGGGGACCAAAACCTCGACTTCCAAATCTCCCGCTTCAACTCGAACGCGCAACCGCATTATGTTTTGCTAGACCCACGCAAAGACGATAAGCCGATGGTTCAACCGGTAGCTTTCGATGCGAATGTTTCTCACTTTGTTAGCTTCTTAGACGAAGGTAAATCCATCTATCAAACTGCGAAATAATGTCTTGGGCAGCCTATTCTGGTGTAATGATCGCCACGGGATTGAAGTTTATTGCGGGACCCATTACAGGTTTTAGCCTTGGCTTGACTTGGTATGAGACCGTGCTCTTCACGTGGTTAGGGGCGATGGCTACGGTAACGATTATTGTCACCTTGGGAAAAGCCATTTTGGGCTTGATTGCTAAATACCGAACCACCAAACCAAAGATTTTCTCAAAACGTATTCGCTACGCCGTTGATATCTGGCAACGTTTCGGAATGAAAGGAATTGCCGCGCTGACGCCTTTGATTTTTACCCCGATTGGAGGTAGTTTATTGTCCCTGTCATTTAAGGTGCCTACTCCTCGCATTCTATTCTTAATGGGAATCTCTTCGTTGATCTGGTCGCTGATCTATGTGGCCGGAATTTACCAGTTGACTTTTTTAAGGGATATGCTTGTGCATTAATTGCAATCGCTCACAAGAGGACATAAAAAAAGCCGGATAAACCGGCTTCTTTAAATGTATGTGATCAGGAATTAGTTTCCTTGATTAATCGCTTTTCCTTTGAATAATTTCTCGCGGATGGCATTCGCTTTCACTTCTAGTTCTGGCTTCGCATCATACTTTAATTTTGATTGAGCAGCTGCACTGTCCGGGTGAACACCGTACACATACTCATCGCCTTTGCGCACGTCTTTTTGTTTGATGGTATTGTTTTTTTGGTAATCACAAGAAGTCGCTACCGCTAAAACCGCTACTAAAGAAAGTAAATTTGATAATTTCATAAGGCTGTGTCAATAATTATTTGCAAAAATAAGGAATAGGTCTTCGTTCGCCTAACTTTCCTCAATTTTTTTAATTTGATCCGCTAAAAAGTTCATCAACTCCTGGATATAAGGTTTACTGAAATTGAATTCGATACCGGCTGTGGCATAAATCGTTTTCATCGGTTGTGTATATCCAAGCGAAAGCGCGGCGATGTATTGCTCGAGGGCTTTTTTCGGATTTTGGCAATAATTACGCCAAACCGCCAGGGCCCCTAATTGTGCAATCGCATATTCAATATAGTAGAATGGTACTTCGAATAAGTGTAATTGTTTTTGCCAAATATTCGACCTCACCTCTGCTAATCCCGTCCAATCCGTCACCGTATCCGAGAATTTTGAAACGATTTCGTTCCACTTCTCTTCGCGTTGTGCAACCGTATGTGCAGGGTTTTCATACACCCAATGCTGGAAAGCATCGATCGTCGCCACCCATGGAAGTGTTTCTAAGATGTCTTCTAAGTGCTTGATTTTGGCACGTTTCGCCTCTTCGGGATTCGTAAAATAATGTCCCCAAAGGTCCATCGTCATCAATTCCATACTCATCGAAGCTAGCTCAGCCACTTCAGATGGGAAATTACGGAAGGAATTTAAGGCTAGGTCTTTGGTCAAAATACTGTGCACCGCATGCCCGCCTTCGTGTAACAAAGTCACCACATCACGCACGGTTCCTGCCGCGTTCATAAAGATGAACGGATAGCCCGTCTCCTCTAAGGGATAGTTATAGCCGCCAGGATTCTTCCCTTTGCGTGAGTCTAAATCGAAACGATCAAGCGTCACCATTTCTTTTAGGCAATTACCTAAGAACGGATCCATCTCGTCGAAAACACCGATTGTTTTGGTCAATAATTCTTCTCCTGTCTCGAATGGTTTCAAAGGCCCACGACCTAATGGATCCACCGCCTTATCAAATGGTTTTAAAGCATCCAAGCTCATCTCTTCTTTGCGCTTCGCCGCCGCCTCGTTTAATAAAGGAACAACTGTTTCGGCTACCGCCTCGTGGAATTCAAAACACTCCGCCGGACCGTAATCAAAACGACCCAAGCTCGCGAAGGCATAATCGCGGTAGTTTTCAAAACCCGCGTTCAAAGCTACTTGATGACGCTTCTCAATCAACGATGAATACAGATCATTCAATTCGTTTTTGATCGTTAAGCGCTTTTGAACCATCGTTTGGTACACCTCTTCACGTTCTGCACGATCCGTGGATTCCAATAGTGCCCCCGCCTGTTGCAAGGTTTTTTCTTCGCCTTTGATCGTCACCATCAAGGCGCCGGTTAAGGCCCCGTAATTGGTTTCTAGATTTTGTAATTCTGTGAATAAGGGAATATTTTCCTCACGGAAGATTTCGATGGCTTTTTTCATGCCGCGCAACATCACTGGGAATCCCGTTTCCGTTAGCTCGTTCACGAATGGACTTTCGATCACTTTTTTATTCCAGGCATCGTCAAAAACAGAGGCATTGGGCATGATTTCATTCACAAACTGCGCGTAGCTCGTTTGCAACGTCTCGTTTTGGTTATCGCAAGACATCTTGATGTAACGCCAAGCGAAATTT
>JBILCC010000036.1:0-15003 GCA_044353355.1 Aquirufa sp. | reverse complement strand
GGCGGAACAGTCGTTCTTGGATGAGATTTCGGAGTACATGGGTAAGGATCCGATTGCGTTCCGTTTGGAATTATTGCAGCGGGCTAAAGATAACCCGGTAGGCAAAACCAACGATTACGATGCGAGCCGTTACATGGGCGTGTTGGAATTAGTACGGGAAAAATCGGGCTGGGGAAAGCCGGAAAATGCAAGTAAAAAACGCGGGGTTTCGGCGTATTTCTGTCATAATTCCTATGCAGCACAGGTCATCGATTTACAGGTGAAAGGAGACCAAGTGACGGTTGACCAAGTAACAACAGCTTTGGATTGCGGCGTAGTTGTGAATCCGGAAGGGGCGAAAAACATGGCCGAGGGTGCGGCGATTGACGGAATTGGCAATGCCTTGTTTGGACAGTTGACGTTAACAGATGGTAAAACGGATCAAAAGAATTTTGACACTTATCGCATGATTCGTCACAATGAGGCACCGAAGAATATCGATGTGCATTTTGTGAAAAACGAAATTGATCCGACAGGATTAGGAGAGCCTCCATTCCCTCCGATTTTTGGGGCGATGGCGAATGCATTGTATCAGGCGACGGGGAAGCGTTTTTACCAACAGCCTTTTCAGCCACATTTAAATGGGTAGATGATATATGAAAAATGTCGTTATTATAATTCATTTGGTGATTTCAATTTTAGTATCATTTCAAACTACCGCTCAAAGTTCAGAAAAACCTTTGCAAGGTAATTGGTCAAAAGGTCCCTCTGAAAAGTTCTTTGGCGATGTTTGGGTAGAATATTTCATTAACGATTCGGAAAGTGACTTCCTTGCTTCTAGGGTTTTATTTGAACCTAAAGCTCGAAGCAATTGGCATAAACATACTGGCAAACAAATTATTTTTGGAGTGGATGGAGAAGGATATTTTAAAGAAAAGGGTAAGCCAATGATTCAACTAAAAAAGGGGGATTTAGTAGAAATTCTTCCTGGTGTCATTCATTCTCATGGTTCTTTAAATAAACAATTTATTCAAGGTGTCATGATGAATGGTATTTCAAAAAAAGAATCTACTGTGTGGCTGAATCCTCTTATAGAGGAAGAGTTGTACGAAAAATAATGGTTGAACATATCACTTATTAAGAGGAGCAGTAATCAAAAAGAGGTTATAAACTTCTTACAATTAAAAGGGTGATTAATTCTTTTAAAACCTAATCAACCAGAATGGACTTATATTTTTTGGAAGTATAGGGGTGGTGCTAAAACCGAAGCAGAACGACCTGATTTGATACAATTTCGATACAATTAGATTATCCAATATAATACCTGTACTATTATATTTTGACGTTTTTGTCCGTTTTGAGTTCAGTCAGATTTGTTTCATTCTCACCGTCCGGACCGCCAACTAAGAAAAAAGCTTCAAAGAAATTTGAGGCTTTTTTGTTTTCGACCCTATGTTATATTACTATCAACCCCATCTCCCTTAACTCCTCCACCGTTTCACCCTCCCAGAAAAGGGTAAAGTCGCCTAAACCTGCTTTGGCATACTGATTTTCAAATTCCTCAAATATCCAGGTTTTATCGGGTCCCACCGAAATATGCCCCAAGGTATTCAAAAGCCATGAACCCAATTTCTCTGACACAAGCAATTCCACTTCATCTCTTCCCATACTCAATTGAAGGATGGATTTTCCGCGAGAGGTCTTGCCTAAAGTAGGAACTGGGCCGAGCCAACAAATTTTGGCATTGGGTTTAGGCAACGATTCTGCCGTAGGAGCTAGAATGCGCTTAATGTAGTTTTTAGGTATTTGCGTGCGGGGAATTTTGAAATCAAACCATTCCTGAAGCGGCATATCTAATCCGATGCCGTGCATATAATTGAACAAGGATTTCTTTAGGCCCTCACTAAACCGGGCATGATCTGTACCCGTTGGATCCTCATGCTCTAAATCATTATTAGCGAAGCTGCCTGGCTCAGGGTTTAGTATTTTTATTTGGTATGCATCAGGATTTAGACCTACTGGACTATGTGCCGTAAGAGCAAATTGATGCCAAAATCCCGAATGCATCACCCCATTCTCCACCAGCTGACGAACTACTTCCAGTGAATCTACTGTCTCTTGCGCGGTTTGGGTAGGGAATCCATACATCAAATAGGCATGCACTAAGATGCCCGCCTGCGTAAAATGATCGGCAACTTGGGCCACCTGAGCCACGGTTACGCCTTTATCAATTAATTCTAGCAATCGATCCGATGCGACTTCCAAACCGCCCGAAACGGCTATACAGCCTGATCTAACCAATAATTGGCATAAATCCTTCGTAAAACTCTTCTCAAATCGAATATTAGTCCACCAAACAACGGTCAAACCCCTTCGGATAATTTCTATCGCCACATCGCGCATCAAGGCCGGCGGTGCAGCTTCATCCACGAAATGAAAACCATTATTTCCCGTTTGCTGAATCATCGCTTCGATGCGATCGACTAGCAGGGGAGCCGTGGTGGCTTCGTAATCTTTGATATAGGATAAAGAGATGTCGCAAAATGTGCACTTTCCCCAATAACAACCATGCGCCAGGGTCAATTTATTCCAACGTCCATCGCTCCACAAACGGTGCATCGGATTCGCTATTTCAATGACCGATAAGTAGTTGTCTAAAGCTAAATCGGAGTAATCCGGAATACCCACATCCTTCTGCTTCACGTCAGGATCTTTTGATCCATTTAGGTAAGTCACTACACCATCGAGGCAACAAAAAGTACGTTTTAAATCTTTTAAATCTCGCGAACCTTTTAAATACTCCAGCAGATTCATTAAAGGTGTTTCCCCATCGTCTAGCGTGATAAAGTCCACAAAATCAAACACGCGGGAATCTTGCAAGGAACGTAATTCCGTATTCGCATACCCTCCACCGAAGGCGACTTTGATAGCGGGATGGTGTTTTTTAATCCACTGTCCACAACGCAAAGCGCTATATAAATTACCTGGGAATGGCGCGGTGATGGCGACTAGATCGGGTTTTTCGGTTTTGATTTTTTCGGCGAGTAGTTGGATTAACAACTCATCAATATAGGTCAGCGGGGCATTCAATGCCTGATTTAACTCTTGAAAACTAGAGGCAGATCTGCCTAACCTTTCAGCATAGCGGCTAAACCCAAAATGCGGATCCACCGCATCAATAATTAAATCAGAAATATCTTCTAAGTAGAGCGTGGCTAAATGCCTCGCTTTATCCCGCACGCCCATGCTCCCAAAGGCCCATTCTAAATCTGTTACTTGCTGAAAGCGAGACGCTTCAGGCAAGTAGTTTTGCTCTGCAATGACGTGCGCAAGTGTGGGATTTTTATCGTGTAAAAAGGAAATGACCGGGTCAATAGTGCGAATGTAGGACTGCTTTAATCGCAGCATTCGCTCAGCGTTAGCGTTTAAATTTTTGCCTGAATCTTCAATGTGGGCAAATAACTGTTTGAGTCCTTCAGCGGAAAAAAGCTGCAGAATGACTTCTAAACCTAAATCAACCTGATAGGAAGCAATGTCTTTGGTATTCAAAAAACCCTTCAAATAGGCCGTCGCTGGGTAGGGCGTATTTAACTGGGTAAAAGGAGGGGTAATGAAAAATACCTTCGGGTCTTTTGAGCTCATGCGCATCAAAAGTACTTGAAAAGCGGTGAAAAGAAAAGAAGGTCCTAAACTTAAGCCCTTCAATTTCATTTGTCTTTTTAACTATAAAAAATCAGTTATTGAATGACAAAGGAGACGTTGCTATCGAGTTATTTAGCAAGATACTTGCAGAATTTTTCTAATATAAAAATTGGAATTATTCTTTAACCTTTTTGAATTCTAAGGTATCTTTTTTTGAAAGAACAATTAATTCATTTTCCGTTATGGAGACTATCTTAAATTCTTCCGCTCTTTTTTGACGAGATTCTCTTAATTCAATAGTTGTTTGATCACTTGTTAAAAGCCAGGTTCCAACAATTCCTTTTTTTGCATTAACCGCGACTCCATCTTTCCCTAGATTTAATTTCACATCTTCTTTAGAAACGTCATTTCCGGCAGCTTTGGTAATTAGCCAAAGCCCTTCTAGCTTTTCTTGTTTTGTTTCACAAGAGAATAAAAAAGTGGAGAATAATAGAGTTAAAATAATAATGTTATTTTTCATAGCAAGTGATTTAATTGTTTCATTTAGCAATTGGGCTGAAGATTACTTTAGGTGCCTCAGGGTATCTTCCGGCTATTCCCAGATACCAAATATCTGTTCCAAAAGCACCACTTTCAACGATGTACCATTTCCCATTATTTTTTTTAAACAAAGCTGTTGTTAAACAACAATCGTGTGCAAATTCATCGTCTTCTGGAAATTGAATTTCTTTGCCATCTTTTCTAAGTGCGTTTCCTTCAAACCAGGCATAATTCCCAGCTACTTTAAAATGATTCACCGCGAAAATAAGTTCTTGTTTGACCATTTTATACAAGTCTGCTCGAAGGATATCGAGCATCATTGTGCGATCTTTTTCATTAGTAGCGTTTTTGACTTTAAAATCTTGGACAACTTGGGCCTGGGCAGTTTGAATACTCAATCCGAGGAAGAGTATAAAAAGTAATTTTTTCATGCGAAAAACAATGTTAGTCCCACAAGTTAGAAAGCCTAATGCAGCATTTTACATAAAATTTATTTAACGGTTTACCAAAACGTAAAAAAAGCAGGCCATCTATTGATAGCCTGCTTTCTTTTTTTCTCTCTTTTCTTCTTTTTTCTCCTTCGGAGTTTTAGCGGGTTCTTTCTTTGCCGCCTTTTGGGAATTCATGCCTTTGGCCATCTTATTGGGGTTTAGGAAGGCAAGGTCGGGAAAATAGTTGAAATGTTTAATACTATTTTATTGAATCTTACTTATTTTAATTGCTTTGGCATTAGAATTATAGTTAGACTCTAAGTGTAATATATAGTTTCCTCCTGCGAGTGAGCTTACATCGATTTGGTCGCCATCTACGACAGATGCTTTTTTGAAATAGATATTGCCAGACATATCCATAATCTTTACCTGTGCTGTTTTTCCAAAATCAGCCGAAAAACTAATTTGTAAGCGATTTGAAAAAGGGTTGGGTGACACGATTGTTTCACTCTCCAGTTGATTTGCTAGGATGACTACTTCCTGAACGTCAGTAACTGTAAAGGTCCGCTCCAGAAGGGTAAAAGAATTGTATTTAGTATTAGTTACTTTGACAGGAACGACGATTTTTTTCGTGGGAATGGTTTCGTAATCAATCGCAGCTTTCACAAAAAATTTATTGTCTTTCAATCCGATATAGTTATTATCTTCAAGAAGGCTAAAGGTGAAATCAGCAATTGAAATGGGTGCACTTACTGTAATAGAGTCTATGTTCGTATTCGGAGCAGTATTTTCTTTTACCTCCAGTGCTTTTGAATTAAATTGAAAATCTACAGTAGGTTGCCACAGTTGATCTGCATTGTTGCCTGTAATGAGGATCTCGTTATTGCCATCTTTGTCAAAATCGTGGATAAAAAATGGTCCATTGGTATATGTTTCCATCGTCTTAACCGCATTGTTTTTTCCTGGGGAATTGTCATCTGAAATCCCTTGGATATTTGCTAGGCGTTTAATTTGGAATTTTGAATTGACTAAGTCAAAATATTGAAAACCTGTATAATTATTCCAATAACCATACCAACCCTCTTTGGGGAAAAATGAATAATAGGCTGGATCTAAGGCATTAAAATAAGGTATTATTTCTAATTCAGGATCTTTGTCGATGTTTTTTAGGAAGAAATTGCCTCCATTTTTTGAGGAGACTTTAATGTTATTTGTCGATCCTTCAAAATAAGCGGAGGTTTGATCTTTTATCGTTCCCGATTTTTCGATTTCCACAATTCGGTAATATTGCTGAGAAGGTAATGGCGTTTCCATTTCAACTGTGGAGAACTCTTTGGCAAAACAAAAAACAACTTCCTGTGTCCCATTATTATTAATATCGTCTGCATAGACATCACTTAATACGTAGTTTAGGTAATTTTCTTTAGCAGGGCTGTCGTTATAAGGGATGAAATCTTTCAATGAATTAAAGTCAAAACCTTGATTTTTGTTATTTAGGGCATAAACTATTCTATTAGGTTTAGGATCCCCTGATAATTTTTCAAGACTAAAAATCAAGTCCCCATAACCATCTTGATTTATGTCAATTAAATAAGGAATAGTTGTCGAAATACGGCGAAAAAATCCTTCATTCATGAAATCGGCGTTATCCGAATTAAAAATCTTTTTTAGCGTGAACTGATAATTATTATTCACTAATGACCAAACTCCATCAGAAACAACAACTATATCATTATCTCCATCTTTTTCTAAATCACCTGCACTTCCAAATAAAGAGGCAGATAGAGGGATCCCATCTGGAACTAAATTTCGTTTATCAACTAATAAACCATTTACAATCTCATAGAAAGTCAACTTCTTTTGATACATCAATTTATTAAAGGACGTATTTTCATCACCTTTAAAATCGATATTTTCTTTTAACCCACTTAACTTAGCAAATTCAGGAAGAAGGGGGTCTGGTGATTGATGGTATCCTTCTCCCCAGCCAATTATTTCTTTTTTGCCATCATTATTGAGATCTATAATAGAGGCACGATTCACGTTGTGAAATAAGCTTTTAGGCTTACTATCTGGAAACGACATATCCTCATTGTCATTTTTTATGGTAAAAGTATTGTCGTTATTTTTCGTCAGGTATTTGTAAAGAGGGACTGCCATTCCTCCCGTATTAAAAAATTTACCTTGATAAAATGCGTTATTTGTGTTTAAAATAAAGTCATCTACTTTGTCATTATTCATATCTTCTGTAATTATAAAGGGGCTGTAGGAGAAAACTGGGCCCACATTATAAGAGAAGTTTCCAATTTGATTAGTATAATTTGAAACTATCGTTCTAGGTAATATTTGTTTTTTATAAGTGGTGTTGTTTGCCAAAAGATAATCCTGATTCATTGGCTTGTGAAAGACATATAGCTTATTAGATGCTCCTGTTTTTTGTTTAGAACACAAGTAAAGAATAGGCTGGAATTCATTTCCTGCCGCTTCTTTGGCTGCTAATATATCAATGGTAAATTTAGCTCCAGCCGTTCCATCTGTACCCGACTTTACAATGGCTTTACTCATTTGCGGGAATGTAAAGGCAAACGGATAATCCGGGGTTGTAGAGATATAAAGATCTAATCCAGCTAAAGTACTATTAGAGATATCTAAGATGATTTTACTCTGATTGAATAACGTTACATTAGCCGGATTTTGACCATTTATTTGAATCTTATCGGAGACAAAATTTACTTTGTAAGTGGAGTCAAAGTCAATGGATGCATATTGGCCGAAAGTACTTAATGTGCTCAATAGAAGAGCAGTAGCTAATAGGTATCTCAATTTTTTCATAATCAGGAATATATTATTGCGTCGAATTTAATTATCTGAATAAAAAAATCCGAGAACAATTTATTTAACGGTATCTCTTTATTTTTTCTACTTTATTGCCTAACATTGAGCACTAAACCTATGAAAATGAAAAACTTAATCGTATGCTTATGCCTATGCTTTAGCCTGGGCGTTCAGGCGCAAACTAAACCACTGCGTATTATATTTATTGGGGCTCACCCAGATGATTGTGATATAAAAGGAGGTGGAACGGCAGCCTTGTTTGTGGAAATGGGGCACCAAGTGAAGTTTTTATCCGTTACCAACGGGGATGCAGGTCATCAGTCCCAAGGTGGTGGAATGTTAGCTAAACGCCGAATAGCTGAAACCAGGGAGGTTGCTAAGCGTTTAGGGGTTTCCTATGATGTATTAGATAATCACGATGGGGAGTTATTGCCCACTTTAGAAATTCGATTACAAATTATTCGTAAAATCAGGGAGTGGAAGGCAGATGTGGTCATCGCTCCTCGGTCTAATGATTACCATCCTGATCATCGCTATACGGGCGTTTTAGTACAGGATGCGGCCTTTATGGTGGGTGTTCCCAATGTTGCACCGGACGTAGAGCCTTTGCGAAAAAATCCAGTCTTCTTATATTTTCAAGATAATTTCAAAAAGCCCAATCCTTTTCAACCTGATATTGCTGTCGATATCACGCCAGTGATTGAAAAGAAAATAGCCGGATTAGATGCGCATCAATCGCAGTTTTATGAGTGGTTGCCGTGGGTAGGAAATTATGAAGAGGAGGTTCCGAAAGACCCGGCGAAATACAAGGCTTACCTCTTACAAAAACGCGTTTCGAAGCCTAATCCAGAAGTGCAAAAGTCCCTTGAAAAATGGTATGGAGCCACTCGTGCAGCTAGAGCGCTCTATGCGGAGGCCTTTGAAATATGCGAATATGGCACGCAACCTACTGAAGTCGATATTCGAAGATTGTTTCCCATGTTAAAAGCAGATTAAATCCACTCGTTTATCATTTTGGCCGTTTTTTCAAAATCATCATCGAGCATTAAATCGTGTGACCCGCCTTCGATGATTTCGAGTTTTGCGCCGTAGCGTTTAGCTGTTTGGGCAAACTCATTTACCGTTATCAAGTGATCTTGTGAGCCGCCAATGACTAACAGTGGTGTTGTGATTTTATGGAAAATGGGAACAAGTAAACTGACGAAAGCTAGAAAAGATTCAGCACACATTTTGGAGGTGTATTTTTCGGCAATTTTCGGATCATTAAACATGAGTAGTGGGTACTTTCTAAATACTCCTAATAGGTCACCTCTGAACAAATAAGGGAGAGTTCCTAAATGCTTAAAAATCACTCGTAGACTAGCGAATAAAGCACCAGTAGGAGGTACCGATGACATCAATATGGCTTTTTTGCAAGAACCTGTTTTCAAAAATCGTTGCAGAATCATTCCGCCCATGGAATGACCGATAATGATGGGTGGCTGATCTAATTTTGCTATGGCCTGATGCAGAGCCAGAACATACTCGTTTAAAGCATACGAAATGCGCTGTGTACTTCCCGGCGTTTCATGGCCAGGAAGATTTATTGCTATACAATTGTATCCGAGCTCCTTGAAATAAGGGATGAGTTTTTGTTCCCAACACCAGGCTCCATGACAAACTCCGTGTACAAAAAGGATGGTTTCTTTCATGAAACGGCAGATTTGCTAACGTAATCTTTAGGCAAATGCTTTTTCAATTGTTTGATAAACAAATGGAAATCCACTGTAATGGTGTGTCGCGGTGTTTTGATTTGATGGAGGTGTGGATGGGTGACCTCTCTTTGGCATAATTCAGCAATATTTTCGGGTCTTTTCCAAAGCCCTTTAATCGCCCTTGCTACAATTTTACTTTGCAATTCTGAACCAGGCCAAATGCAACCTAAAGGCTGGAACATGCCTACAAAATACAGATTGTCATATTTTTCATGCAACATTTTCAAATACAAAGGCACATCTCCTTCACTGTAATTCAGGAAGTCCTTATGGAAAAAGGGATGTTCTAAAATATACCCAGTGCAGGCAATAATGGTATCAAATTCTTCTACTGATCCATCTTTAAAATGAACGTTTTTGCCTTCAAAATGATCAATATCGGGCTTAGGGAATACCTTACCGTGCCTTACTTTATACAATAATTCTTCATTGATCGTGGGATGTGTACCTGTGATGGCATGTTCAGGCTCAGGAAGTCCATAATTTTCATTAGATCCAGAAAATATTTTAACGGATAATTCCGATAAGAAAAATTTCAGACGCGTAGGTAGCCAAGCTAACCTTGATGCTACCACATCACTCGGTTTTCCAAACAAAAACTTAGGCACAATCCGGTATCCTCTTCTCCAGCTAATACTTGTTTTTTTGCTGACACGACTCGTCTCTACCGCCACATCGCAGGCTGAATTGCCGCCTCCAATGACCAATATGCGTTGATCGCGAAATGGTTCGGCTTTTTTGAATTCATGTGAATGCATCAAATTGCCAGTAAACTCGCCTGGATAATAGGGCATTCTAGGCTGCCAATGGTGGCCATTACATACTACGAGATGGGTAAATGTTTCGGTTTTTTCGATGCCATCATGCTCTGTTTTTACTACCCAATTCTGAGCTTCATCCAGCTCACACGATTTCACTAAAGTGCTGAATTGAATGTATGGATAAAGATTGAAATGAGCTGCATAAGCTTGAAAATAACGCCTCAGTTGATCGTGTGATGGATAATCTGGCATCCCTTTTTCAAAGTCATCGAACGTAAAATCTTCGAATTGCGATAGAGTTTTCGAACTAATGATGTGCGTCGTCTCAAAAACACTGGAATGCCCCGTTTTCTCATTATAGACCCAGTTGCCTCCTACTTGGGTATTGAAATCATAACAAACAGCCTCCAGGCCTTGATCTACTAGGTTTTTCAATGCGGTGATTCCGGAAGGTCCGGCACCGATTACGCACACTTTTTGCATCATTTATTCTCTTTTGCCAAATATAATAAATTGCTTTCTCTAAAAAAGCATCGATTCAAAGTCAATGACGGAAAGAGTAATGCTTATTTAGATAAATTGGATCCTCGGAAAGTATTGATTTTTAAAATTGAATGGTTCTCTTTTTGGTAAAATGGAATAAGTGACTTTGATTATAAATGATTTATTCGTGTCTTTGGTAAATAAATCTCAGATTTATCAATTCAAATTCAAGTCGACCTAAAGAATTTGGTGATTCCTAAAGGCGCTTGTTTAGGATAGGGTTTTAAAATAAAGGCAATAAATAGTAGTCAATAGATGGAAATTTTCTCAATCATTATCGAACAATTCAAAGGTTTTCTGAATTACCGGGGTCTAGTAGAGCTTATTCAAAAAGGGGATTATACTATTTTTCAGACCTATGATGGGATCGTACAATTGATCGCACCTTTACTTCCGGCAGTAGTACTTATCGAGTTTTTCAGGGGAGTGATTTTTTCCAAACTGAAGCTAGTGGATTACAAGATTTCCTTTTTCACCTACGTATTTAATTCGGTCATTGGTCGATTTATTTCGATCGGGATGATCATGTATTGCATTGGATTATTAGAGGGTAAATCCTTGTGGATTTTGCCTATGAATGCTTGGGGTTTTGTTTTAGGCTATGTTGCTTGGGAATTTGGTCATTTTTGGTACCATTTCTTGGCACACAAAGTGCGTTTATTTTGGTGTTTACATTCCACACATCATGCTCCTTCTTCTATGAATTTGTCCATATCGTGGGCACACTTCTTTTTAGAAGGGCCCTATGCTGACATCATTCGAACGTCCATTTGTATGGTTTTAGGTGTGCCGCCAGTCATGCTTTTTGCTATTATGTTTATTGATGGCACATGGGGTACATTTATACATATAGGAGATACTGTGATCAAAAAGGCAGATTTAGGGGTTTTGGGAAGATTCATTTTGACCCCCTCTCATCACCGCGTACATCATGCGAAGAACCTAAACTATATGGATACCAATTATTGCAATTTGTTAAATATTTGGGATCGTATTTTCAAAACCTACCAACCAGAATTAGCAGAGGAAAAAGTGGTTTATGGGATTACACGTGAAGTAGACCCTGGAAATTTTAGTGATGCGTACTTCGGAGAAATTGTCCTATTAGCTAAAGATATTTATCAAGCTCCCGGATTACTAAATAAAGTAAAATACCTCTTTATGCCACCCGGATGGTCTCATACGGGTGATCATAAAACGGTTAAGGCCATGCGGGCTTCTCAGATAACTGCTCATTCATAGCAATCCATCCCTATCGGCGCACCATCCGGAATCGCTGGCGTCTGCATCGGTTTCCAATCGGCTGGATTCGCTTTGAATTGATCGATGGTTTGTACGAGATAGGAAGCAAAAGCACCTGATTTTTTGCCGTAGACGTCTTTGATTCCTTTCACAGAGGCTGCTACATCTGCTGCCGCTAAAGGAGATATCGATGGCGCATTCAGCACATTCAATAAAGAGGAGACAACTTTGAAATTGATAGTCTCTTGAGTGGCTTGCAAATAAGGATCAGAATGTGCTGTGTAAAGAGTCGCATTTAACAAGGCGCTTAACGTCTCTGAAACGCCTAACAGCTGCGCATTCACCGCTTTATTGCCCGCTAATCGCGAAAGGCGATCTGGATGCAATAAGAAGTCCAACGTAAAATCTGCTGCTGATTCCACAGCTCCGAATGGATCAAAGGTGATACCCGTCTTCCCCTTGAAGGACTCCCGTGTACGTTCATTGTTGAAGGCACGGGGAGGGAATAAGGCTAATTTTTCTTTTGGGATCGCTAGTGTGCGTGCATCCAAAGTCAGGGTAACCGCTTTTAACGCTTGCGTTTGTAAGGCCACTGAAGCTGGCTCCAGGACTAATTCCTTGCCACCTCTCACCGCGTAATTGTATTCGGATCCGCCGATGATTTTTGTTGTCGCTTCTGTCTGGTAGCGATGTAAGAAATACAAGGGAACGAAGACGTCCTCTAAGTGGGAATAGGTTTCGTTCGGGCGGATGTTGTTAACGGAGAAGTTGGCGATAGCTTTTTTACGGACTTGCAAAATGTGCTGAAGTTCATCTACAATCGTTTTTCCATTGTCCCAAAGGTGGGCATACATATGCGCTCCACCCGGGTTGCGGGCATCGGAGTCGGTGATGAAGCGAAGACCTTTGGCATAAGCTTTATCTATTACTTGATTTAATTCAGCTGTCGTTTTGTGGTCACCATAGGCATAGTCAACGGATACTTTGTCCCAATCGCCTATTTTTGTGTCATATGCATGGCTGAAGTCCATTTGATCGCCTTTGAAATCGATCTGTGGATGTGGATAATCCATCACACTAGTATTCTCACGGGCACTAGCCGCATAATTATGAGCAAAGCCTATTGTATGACCTATTTCATGGGCTGCCAGTTGTCTAATGCGGGCCAAAGCCATCGCCATCATCGGGCCATTCGCTGTGCCATCAACCGCAAAAGGGGCGTTCATTAACGCCTGCGCAATCAAGAAATCTTGGCGGATTCTTAGGCTACCTAAACTCACGTGACCTTTCATGATTTCCCCCGTGCGAGGGTCTGTTATGCTAGAGCCATAGCTCCATCCGCGCGTGGAACGGTGCACCCATTGGATCACATGGTAGCGCACATCCATCGGATCCGCGTCTTCTGGCAATAATTTGACTTGGAAAGCATCTTTGTAACCGATGGCTTCGAATGCCTGGTTCCACCAGCGGCCACCTTCCATCAAGGCAGAGCGAACAGGTTCCGGGGTGCCGTTATCTAGGTAATAGATGATCGGTTTGACTGCCTCGCTAACCGCTGCTTTCGGGTCTTTTTTCTCCAAACGGTGACGCGTAATCCACTGCTTCAATACCACCTCATTGACCGGGGAAGAATAGTCTTGGAAAGAGATCGCATTCGCTCCTGAACGAGGATCAAATAAACGTGGAGTGTATTTATTGTCTGGTAATTCAATGAAGGAATGGTGTTCTACCACCGTCACATAATCCGCATTAGGCGCGACAGAACGAATTTCAGCTCCTGTGCCATTGCCTGCGAAGGTCAAGCGCGCCTCGAATTCGGTGTTTTTTGGGAAGGATTTTGTGCGCTCTAATGCCAAAGAACTTTTGGACTTATCTAAACTATACGATCCCTGTTTTGCCTGTGTCAAGCGCTTTAACACACCGTGCGCATCTTGCATCAGAAAATCGGTGATGTCGATTAAATAGACACCATCAGAGGCGCTTTCGATCTTAAATCCATACAATACGGACTTTGCGAAGGCTTGCTGCACGGATAATTTCTCCAAAGGATTACTTGTATTCGCTCGGTATTGGGTGTTGGGTTGTACTAAGAAAATTTTGTTTCCTTGTTTCTCGAAGAAGACCACTTGTTCGTTTCCTAGTTGTCCGCGGTCTAAGCCCAAGTCATTGTTTCCTACGCCTTGCGCGAGGGAATAGGTATAAAGAAACTCTTCGTTAAGCTTTTTGACCTCTAAAAAGATCTTATCATTTGACTCGTCGTAATAGAAGTTGAAATAACCCGTGTGGGCTTTCATTGATTTAACTTTCTCAGCGATTTGCGCGGAGGCATTTAGACTGAAAAGGACGAATAGGAGTAGCAGTTTTTTCATATCCCAATTTAGACATTTACGCGAAAAAGAAAAAGCCCGAATGAATTCGAGCTTTCTAAATTACCAGAGATCTAGTCCTAGAATCTTTTTGCCTAATGCATTCAGTCTAGCCGTTTCGTATTTCGTTTGTTCCCATTTGCGCGGATCACCTGGAAAGGCATAGCCCTCTGGAGCGATGCGATCACGCCATGAGTTTATTCGCCATTCCCGCAAGGAATCATTGTCTTCCTCTGCCGGCATCATCGAAATATATTGAGCACAACGCACCTGGTCACTATTATTCGCTCTGATTCCATGTGGCTGTAAGCTATTGAAAATTAATAGATCACCAGCTTCTAGTGTCACTTTAGTAGGTGTAAATGCTGAGGTGTCAGGCAAGAAACGATTTCTGTCCTCCGGTTGTGTTAATTTCCACGTGTCGTAGTTTCGGAATAGTTCAGGAATGCACTGGAAACCACCCATATTCTCGTCTAATTGATCTGCCAAAGCTAAAACGCCTTGGACATTCACTGGCTTTGTTTCCGGATCATAATCCCAGTGAATAAAAGCTTTGTATTCGTGGCCTGGACGTATAGGGAAATTCAAATTCGCTCTATCGATGGTTACCCATAATTTCTCGGTACCCCAAATATCCGCAAATGCATCGCATACCCGCTGCGTCGACCGATTATCCCATTGCAATTGGCTATTATAACATTCTACCATTCCGGTGTTTGCTAGTTCCTTCATTTTCATTTCAGCGCGTGGTGCGGTATACCAAGTAGATGGATCATTGGGATCTTTTTCCTCAAACTCATATAAAAATGCGGCTGTTTTTAAGGCTTGTTCACGCGAAACGGCTTGCTTAATTACCACATAGCCATTATGTATCCAAAAGGCCCAATCTTCCTCGCTTAACACACGTAGT
>JBILCC010000131.1:0-4826 GCA_044353355.1 Aquirufa sp. | reverse complement strand
CACGCCCGCACATTCACCCACACCGATTTCAGTGGCGAAGTTTTCTGAAGCACCCCAGTCGATGAAATCATCGTTTACAAGTGTGCTTAGGTCTGCGATGGGCTTTAATAAATCGTAGAAATACTTCTCGCCTTGGCGATCGTAATAGCTGTGAAAATATTCGCCCGCACGTGCATTCTCTTCGAAGTTATTCAATAAGGTGCGCAACACTTGAGGACCTCTTTTAGACGGAACTTTAATCACTTTATCTGCGATTTTTCCTTCGCCATTTCCGAGTGTTGCTCCTCCTAATAAGACTTGCAAGGCAGGCAAAACGCGTTTGTCCGCTGCTTTCAATGAAGATCCATGGAAGCCGATCGATGCCATGCTGTGTTGTCCACAGGCATTCATGCAACCCGAAATTTTGATCTTCATCGCGCTGTCGTGGATCAAGGAAGGGAATTCTTCGCTGATGACTGCCTCTAATTTTGAGGTAATATTTGTCGAATCAGAGATCGCTAAATTACAGGTGTCCGTTCCTGGGCAGGCTGTGATGTTTGCGATGGAATTTGCGCCCGGCGCGGCTAATCCGTGTGCGTCTAATACGGAGTAGACGTAGGCCAAATTCGCGGTAGGCACATATTTTAGCATTAAACCTTGGTTAATCGTAATGCGGATATCATCACCGATATATCCCGTTAAGGCTTCAATTAGGGAACGAGAGGTCACGCTCGAAATATTACCGTTCAGGATCCGTACATAGACCGCGTGGAATCCTTTTTGCTTTTGTTCAAAGGTATTGGTGGCTAACCAAGTCGCGTAGTCTTCGGTGGCTGGTGCAGGAATTGCGGCCACTAATGTGGGCGGCGTAACCTCCCATGCCGAAGCCGACGGAATCTTAAAGGTATGATTTTTCAAAGCTTTCGTTTCTGAATTCACTAGGTTCATAAAGACCTCAAAACCAATTTTTTGGATCAAGAATTTCATACGCGCCTTGTGGCGGGAATTGCGTTCGCCGTGGCGATCAAAAACGCGTAAAATGGCTTCTATGAATGGGATTACTTTGTTTTCAGCAAGGAATTCGTGGGCTACATGAGCCAGCATCGGTTGTGCCCCTAAGCCACCACCCACGACTACTTTAAAACCGCGAGCACCGTCTATGATTTTGGGAATAAAACCCATATCATGTAGATAGGCTAAGGACGTATCTTCATCTGTATTTGAAAAAGAAATCTTGATTTTTCGCCCCATCTCCTGACAGATCGGGTTACGCAAAAAGTAGCGAAATGCGGCATCCGCGTGCGGGCTCACATCAAATAATTCCTTCGGGTCAATTCCTGAAGTGGGAGAGGCTGTAATGTTTCGAACTGTGTTTCCGCAAGCCTCACGTAAAGTGATATCATCTTGTTCTAATTTAGCCCAAAGTTCCGGTGTACGGTCCAGTGACACATAGTGAATCTGTATATCTTGACGAGTAGTCAAATGCAGGTTTCCGGTCGAATACTCGTCTGAAATATCCGAAATTCGCTTCCATTGATGGAATTGAATCTTGCCATAGGGTAATTTTATGCGGATCATTTGTACCCCTTGCTGGCGTTGTCCATATACACCACGAGCGAGACGTAAACTTCTGAATTTCTCCTCGTGTATTTCACCAGCTTTGAATTGAGCGATTTTTTTCGCTAAATCTAGGATGTCTTTTTCGACAACCGGGTTTTCTATCTCAGAGCGGAAACTTTGCATACATTTTTATTGATAAGTTTATAAAGTCTATATAATATATAGATTAGGTGCAAATCTACGAAAATACCTTTTATTGCCAAAGAATTTTTATATTCGTTTTCATAAATCTTAAAACGATGAAAAAACTACTGACTATTCTTTTTTGTGCACTTGCACTTAGCCTAAGCGCACAGATCGGGAAAGACCCGTCTGGCGTACAAGTTGTAAAGACAAAACATTCCATTTCAATCGCCGGCAAGGTGATAAATTACACGGCGACCACCGGTTACATGCATATGAAGGCAGATACGGGTAAGGTTTTGGCTAAAATATTCTTCACTTATTATGCTAAAGACGACGAAGACGGTGCTAAGCGCCCAGTCACTTTCACCTTCAACGGTGGCCCAGGCTCAGCCTCTTTGTGGTTACATATGGGAGGCGTAGGTCCTAAGCGCGTTGTCTTAAAAGAGGACGGAACCGCGACTGCAGCCCCTTATTCCTACATTCCAAACGAATTTTCTTGGTTAGACAAAACGGATTTAGTCTTTATCGACCCTGTTTCGACTGGCTATTCCCGCGCCGTGGGTGAACCTGCGAGCAAATACCATGGTTATGTAGAAGATATCAAATCTGTAGGTGATTTCGTTCGCAACTTCTTAGGTCGCTATGACCGCTGGGCATCGCCTAAATTCCTTGCAGGCGAAAGCTACGGAACTACTCGTGCCGCCGGATTGTCTAAATTCTTGCAAGACGAGCACCGCATCTATATTAATGGAGTTATTTTAATCTCTGCTGTTTTAAACTTTGGCACAAACGATTATAACGTCGGAAATGACTTACCTCGCGCCTTGTACGTTCCTTCGTATACAGCTGCCGCTTGGTACCACAAAAAATTAGCTCCTGCTTTGCTTGCTAGACCTATTGCGGATGTACTAAAAGAATCGGAGCAATGGGCTATAGGACCTTATGCAACAGCTTTAATCAAAGGCGGTTGGATGTCTGAGGCAGAGAAATCAGCCATTGCTGAAAAAATGGCTTATTATACGGGTCTTTCCAAAGAGCTTTGCCTTCAAGCTAACCTACGCGTAGAGGAAAACCGTTTCTACAAAGCCTTACGCCGCTCTGATGGACTTTCGGTAGGTCGTTTAGACGCTCGTTTCACGGGTCGTAACCTAGATGACGCCGGCGAATATGTTGATTTCGATCCTTCTTTTGCGAACATCGACGGACCTTTCACAGCGACTATCAACGATTATTTATCAAGAGAATTGAAGTTCACAGAGGAGAAAGGTTATAACGTTTTTGGCGAAGTATATCCTTGGTCATACAAAAATGTTCAAAACAAATATTTGAACGTGGCAGAAAGTCTTCGTGATGCGATGGCCAAAAACCCGAACCTTAAAGTCTACCTTGGTTGCGGCTACTACGATTTCGCGACTCCATATTTCACGGCGGTTTACGATATTGAACATATGTTTTTGCGTCCGGAGCAACGCTCCCGCGTGGACATTAAATACTATGAATCAGGCCACATGTACTATATCCATAAACCATCTTTAGTTCAATTCAAGAAGGATATTGATTCCTTTTTCGATTCGTCGAAATAATTCGTAACTTTGGCATCCCATTCAGAGGGGTGTCCGAGTGGTTTAAGGAGCACGCTTGGAAAGCGTGTGTAGGTCTCAAGCTTACCGAGGGTTCGAATCCCTTCCCCTCTACAAAGCCTCTCAGCGTTAGCTGAGAGGCTTTTTTCATATGGGGCCGAGTAATGCGCTTGTGTAGTTAATCGGCCCCATATGAAAAAAGCATCACTATTCGCGAAGCGAATGGTGTAGGCTTTGTGCAAGATGCCCTGCGGGCTGACAGCGGAACGGAGTGGAGCTGTCACTCCCGTATTTCAAATAGGAAGCTGTCTGCTCTTTTCAAATAAAAAACCCTCCAGCTTACGCTAAAGGGTTTTAAGACTTGTAATTAAACCTTGTTTAGAGGTTTATTTCTTTAAATCAACATAAAGAACATATTTGACTCCATCCTCTATATATTCTTGGTACAAAGTCATCGTTTTACTTGTTAAATTACGGATTTCAACAATCTCATCTCCTCCTGTTGAAGATGTCCCAATAGTTGAAATTTTCTTATTTTTTTCAATCATCTTATATTGTACAGCAAATCTATCTCCATCACGTGATATGATATAGTCGTTATTAGTGATTTCAATGTAGTCACCGGTTTTACCAACATAATCATCTACTGTTTTACCATTCTCTGTAATTCTCATAACCAATATAGACCATTTTCCAAGTATTGATAATTCCGCTGCAGCTGGCTTAACTTCTTCATCCTTAGAACAGCCAAACATGAATAAGGCGACGAATAAAAATGTTGCTTTCAAAAAGTAATTTCGGGTTTGATTTTTCATAATTTGAATATTATTTTATTTAGTTACTATATTTCAATTACGAAAACTACCATTTTACACCAGTGCTTCAAAATGAAAATTATTTAACGGTTAAAAAATTAAAACCTATTCCTATGAAAAATCTATTCCTACTTCTCCTTCTTCTGAATTTTTCTACCCAAGCTCAATGGATTGAATTATTAAACGGCCGTGACTTATCTGGCTGGAAAACGAGCGAGAATCCAAACTCCTTTCAAGTAAAAAACGGTGAACTAATTATCGCTGGACCACGCGGACATTTATTCTATGATGGACCTGTAGGAAATCATAATTTCAAAAATTTCGAAGTCAAAGCCCTTATCAAGACCTATCCAGGTGCTAATTCTGGTTTATATGTTTGCACTGGATTTGAACCGAATAACTGGCCCTCTCAAGGCTATGAAATACAAGTGAACAATTCTCATACCGATTGGCGCAGAACTGCAAGTTTATATGGTATCATAGACACCGCGGAAAAATTAGTGCATGATGAAGAGTGGTTCGAATTGTACGTAAAAGTGGAAGGAAATCACATAACTACCAAAGTGAATGGTAGAACCGTTGTTGATTTTATAGAGCCTGCGGGTAAAACAGAATCTAGACGAATCCAACCTGGAACCATCGCCATTCAGGCACACGATCCTAAGAGTAGAATCGCTTATAAAAGCGTTCAAGTGAAATTGAATTA
>JBILCC010000005.1:0-38664 GCA_044353355.1 Aquirufa sp. | reverse complement strand
TAGGTAATAATGACGGATTCTATACCTCACCACAGAAAAATAAGGTAATCAACGCGAACTTATCTGCACCTAAGGTTGCAGGTGCACAAACTTTCTGCCAAGGGGCAACCGTTTCAAATTTAGTGGCGACAGGCAGTCAAATTAAGTGGTATGCTACTGCTTCCGGAGGCCCTGCTTTAGCAGCTACTACATCTCTAGTCAATGGTAGCACCTATTATGCCACTCAAACACTAGACAGCTTAGAAAGCACTAACCGTGCAAGCGTCATCGCCTACATCAGCAATCCAGAACTTAATTCAACCGATTCGGTGATTGTCAGTGGCAGATCTGCTACCCTTTCGGTAGTGAATACCTTAACAAATCCTTCTTCTTACACGGTGGGAGCAGTCGGGCCTTCAGGGGGCGTGATTGTTTATGATCAAGGAAGTGTATTGAATGGATGGCGCTATTTAGAGGCCTCTCCTTACGATAATGGGGCTGATAATGGTACAGGGTGCTACACGACACCTATTACTGGAACATCGGCAGCGATAGGATTTGGATTAGAGAATACGCTTAGGTGGATTGCCGCGGGATGTAACGGTGACTTTATTACCAAAGCTAGCAACTTTACCCTTAGCGGATATAAGGACTGGTTTATTCCATCGAAAGGGGAAGTAAACTTGATGTACCAAAACCTAAAACTGAATAACCTTGGTAATCTACAAAACCAGGCCTATTGGTCTTCGACACCTGGCGAATATGGTTCATCTGGAATTAATGGCGGCGCATGGGTACAAAACTTTAGTAATGGATCCACTTATCCGGAATACCGCGCAGGCTATCAGAATGCAGGGTTATTGCGCTTGATGAGACGCTTTGGAAATGAAACAACGAATACGAAGTATCGCTGGTCTACCGGTGATTCTACCTCGACCTTAACGGTTAGTCCTACGCAAACCACTACCTACTGGGTAGACGTTACCACAAATGGCGTTACGTGCAGAAAATCGTATACCCTTAGAGTAGACAATGCGCCTAAAGCTCCTACTGGAATGGCGACTCAAACGATTTGCTCAGATGGCAAATTGGGCAACTTAGTAGTGACTGGAACTGCGATTAAGTGGTATGCAGCAGCAACAGGCGGAACTGCTTTAAATGATTCGACGAATACCGTTAATGGGACCACTTATTATGCCTCTCAAACGGTCAATACTTTTGAAAGTACAAGCCGTCTAGCTGTTACCGTAAACCATGTTATTGGAACAATTCAGGCCTCCGCTACAGTCGTTAGCTCAGGTACTTCTGTCGCTTTAACGGCATCAGGGAATTCTGCTATGACCACTGAAAAATTAGCCCGCATTACACAAGCTGGCTGGGTATTAAAATCAAAATTCCGTGGGCATAATTACTATTTATATCCTAACCGCAAGAACTATTCGGCAGCCAAAACGCTCGCGGAGAGTTTTGGTGGATATTTATATTGTGTGAACAACCAGGCAGAAAACGATTCCGTTTCGAAGCCGATCGGGGACGCTCTTTCCTATGGTGATGTTTGGTTAGGGTTGTACCAAGACCGTACGGATCCTTCTTATTCTGAACCAGGCGGCGGATGGAAATGGCTAGATGGCAGTCCGTATTCATTTAAAAGATGGGGAACTCGCTCAATGGGTTGGGATGCCGATGAACCTAATAATTTAGGCAACGAGGATCACGCGCACATGGACTTCGGTAACTTAGCTGACTACTGGAATGACATTAATGAAAACTACAATGGTAGTGTCTTAATGGAGATAGAGGATTTACCTACCTATGAATGGTCTACGGGAGAAACGACAGCAACGATTAACCCTAGCCCTACGCAAACGACGACCTATTGGGTTAATATTAATCAAAATGGGGTGGTTTGTAGAAAATCCATTACCATTACTATTAATAATGTGGCGGCACCTAGTGGAAATGCGAATCAGAGTTTCTTAACTGGAGCTAAAATTTCTGATATCGCTATCACTGGTTCTGCAGTGAAATGGTATACAGCCGCGAGCGGAGGAACTGCGCTATCAGGTACTTCAACCTTAACCACAGGGACTACTTATTTTGCCTCTCAAACGGTGGCTGGCTTCGAAAGTCAATCGCGTTTTGCTGTGACAGTAACGGTGCTAGAAGCTAATTGCTTTAATCCTAAAGTGAAGAACTTTGGAAATCTGAATTACAGCATTAATTCATCTACTACCGATAAGAATGGTAATATCTACTTAGGTGGTGCGTTCACTGGAACTTTAACCATAGGTAATACGACACTAACTTCGGCAGGGGCAAATGATATCTTCTTAACAAAGTTAAATGCTTGTGGTGAGGTGCAATGGGCTACTAGAGCAGGTTCTGTGGGCGAAAATGATTATATCGGAGTGGGAAGTCGTGCAATTGCGGTTGACTCGACTGGAAATATCTATGTAGTGGGTGGCTATAATCGAGACTTCACCTTCAGAGGAACAGATAATTCGAGTTTTTCAGCAGTTAGATTTAATTCTGGTAATTCGAATCACCAAGATGGTTATTTCGTCAAATTGAATTCAGCGGGTAGCGTCCTTTGGGGTGTTTCATTACGCGGTGAATCGAATGACACTTTTAATTCGGTTGTACTCGATCGTTTAGGCAATCCAATTGTTTCAGGAGGCTTTAATGGCTGTTGCCCATCAAGCTTTGCTGCCATCATATATTCCCCTAATGGTAGCACTACCAATATTGCATCCTATGGATCTAATTATGCGACAGGTATCCTAACTAAATTTACTCCATCAGGAACAGTTGTATGGAATACTTCTTTACACAATCGCGATGCAAGCATCCGAAACCTGGAAGTCGATGCACAAAATAATATCTATTTCGTAGGTGAATTCCGCTCTTGGAGCTCAGGAACCGTTGCAGAATTTAAGGATGCGGGCAATACCACGCGAACTTTAGCAAACCCTGGCATAGGATTAGCTTATCTAGTTAAATTGAACTCAAATGGTATTTGGCAATGGGGCGTAAGTTATGGTAATAATGGAAACGGAGTTGCGACAACCACTTCCGGTTATGACCTCACGATAGATAATCAAAACAATCCATGGATTGTCGGGAATTACAGTGGTGGAATAGCTACCTTCTACTCTACGAATGCGACAAATTTAACACAACCTGCTTCGACAGAGAACAGAGCCTTTATTGCAAAATACTCTTCTGCAGGTGTTCCTTTATTAGTTCGAGGATTAAATCAATCTACAGGCCAAACTGTCTTCACCAGCATCGCTAAACAAGGCAGCAGAATGGGTGTGGGTGGTTTCTTCAACGCCGCTAATGGCGCTCAGAATGATGCTCTTGTCGTTGTATACGATTCGACAGCTACCTTAATCAGCACTATGACTGGTGGTGGCCCAGAGGATGACCAAGTGAACAGTATTAACGCGGTTGGTAATGGATTCTTACTGGCAGGTACGCATGGTGCGAACGCCAATTTTGAAAATATTACACTTGCGACTCAGGGAACTTTCCTTTGGAATACATCTACTACAGCAGTAGTTCCTACTCCTACCGGTAGAGCAACACAATCTTTCTTACCTACTGCGACGGTTTCTAGTTTAGTGGCGACAGGCTCTAATCTAAAATGGTATTCAAATGCGGCTGGAGGATCTACACTTAGCCCTACCACAGTACTAGTGAATGGTGCGACTTATTATGCTACTCAAACGATTAATTCGATCGAGAGCCCTGCGCGATTGGCTGTCACTATAAGCATTATAAACCCAGAAATACATAGCCCTAAAACGGTATTGTGCGGAGGAGAGACCATACAATTATCGGTAACTGGAGTTAGTACGACGGGTAATTATACGGTAGGCTCAAAAGGCCCTGCTGGTGGTTTTATCTTCCATGACCAAGGAAGTACGTTAAATGGATGGCGCTACCTAGAAGCCGCTCCAGTAAATCTTCCACTCAGCAGTTGGGGTTATGGGCTGGGCGCTGGAATCGAAAACGTTTCTGTCCCAGGAGCTACCAGCATAAGCATTGGTAGTGGTTTAGCGAATACTCTTGCTATCTCGGGCGCTATTTCTTCTACCACTACCGCGGCTAGACGTAGCTTAGACTATTCTGTCAATGGACACGATGATTGGTTCTTACCTTCGCAAGGAGAATTTAGTCGAATTTACACTAACCTCATATTGAAAAACCTAGGGAATTTCAATGTGGGAGCTATACCTGCTCGTGGTACCCTTTATTGGACGAGTTCCCAGTTGACTACTGGAAGTGGAAGTCATTTCTGCTTGGAGTGTACTAATGGTAATTTCTTTCAGTATTCTAAAGTTTACGAATTATACGTTCGCCCAGTTCGCCGTTTTGCAGGCGTTGCAACAGCTACGTCATACCGTTGGTCTACCGGTGAAACAACGGAAACTATTAATCCAAGACCTACACAGACAACAACCTACTTCGTAGATATCACATCGAATGGCAGTACCTTTAGAAAATCGGTGACCATTACGGTAAATAATGTATCGGCTCCTACGGGCGCAGCTGTTCAAAATTTATGTACTGACAGCAAGATCTCGTCGATTGCAGCGACAGGAACTGGATTGAAATGGTATACTTCAGCAACAGGTGGTAATCTATATGATGCTAATTCCTTCTTAACATCAGGAGTTACCTATTACGCCTCTCAAACGGTAAATGGATGTGAAAGTCCTACTCGTCTTGCGGTTCGCGTTAACTTACCGGAGCCAGTAGTTATCTCTACTTCGGGACCCGTTACCTTCTGCTCTGGCGAAAGCGTTGTATTAACAGCTAGCACTGGAACAGCCTACCGTTGGTCGAATGGCGCTACTACCCGTAGCATTACGGTGAATGGATCAGGAAATTATTCTGTGGCTGTAACGAATGCAGCTGGATGTAGCACAACATCAGCACCGGTAGCGGTAGTGGTGAATATTTGCAATCTTCCACCAGTAGCGTTGCGCTATCCAAATTATAGCTATGTATTTATCCAAGGTCAAGAGATAGGAGCTCTTACCCCAAGTAACGGTGGAGGTAAAATCACGAACTACTCTGTGTCTTCACCATTGCCTGCTGGACTTGTATTGAATCCTTCGACGGGTGTCATTTCAGGAAGACCTGCCGCAATTAGCAGCTTGAGATCATACACGATTACGGGCTCTAATTCTGCTGGAAGTAGTTCTGTTACCATAAACATGTCTGTCATTATCAGACCTCCTTCTAACCTACGATACCCAAGTCCAGTTATCCTGAAAGTAAATACAGCGATAACGCCTATTGTTCCGACATTGGAAGGTGAAGGAGTAACATTCAGTATTTCGGGAGCATTGCCCGCAGGTTTAAGTTTAAACATCGCTACTGGGATTATTACTGGAACGCCTACTAGCTTGAGGGCAGCCACGAATTACACGGTGACGGCAAGCAATTCATCAGGATCAACTAGTTCAAATATGAGTATCACGGTAGTAGGTGAAGCTCCTGTTCTTCCTTGCCCTCCTCCATTAGCTTATATGGTTGGAACTCCTATACAAACGATGAATTTAGGAGCATTTGGATCGAATGTCACTTATACCATTAGTCCTGCATTGCCGGCTGGTTTAACATTCAACCCGACTACAGGACAAATTAATGGAACACCTACAACCACTAGTGCAAGAACGTCGTATACGATTACTGCGACTAATGCTGCAGGTTCTATGAGCTGTGTTTGGATACTAGAGATACTTCCACAAAGTATTCCACCTTCTGCGCCACTAGTTGAAAACCAAACTTTCATCAGCGGCTCAACGGTCTCAGATTTAGTAGCCACAGGTACAGCCATTAAGTGGTATACCACGCAGTCAAGTGGAACACCTCTAGCTTCGACGACTGTCTTGAACAATGGAGTAACTTATTTTGCAACACAGACTATTAATGGAGCCGAGAGTTTGATTCGATCAGGTTCGATGGTAACCATAGTAGATGTCCAAATCGCTGCTAGTGCAACGAACGTATGTAAAGGTTCTTCAGTTACTTTAACGTCAAGCGCGACAGTGGGCGGCGCTTCAATTATTCAAAATGGGGCAATTCCTCCTGCATTAAACGGTAATCTTGTAGGCTACTGGCCATTTAATGGAAATGCGAATGATGAATCAAACGGAGGCAAAAATGGTACCATCAGTGGTGCTGTCTTGACAACGGATAGATTTGGAGTAGCTAATAAGGCGTATGACTTCAATGGAACAAATGCCTTTATCTCCGTGCCAGGCGCCTTCCCAATTACGAATGACTTTACGATTTCCTTCTGGACACAGTCTCAAAACACCCTTGCTGAAGGAACCGTTTTAGGAGATGGAAGCAATGACATAGGAGGGAATGACTTCAATTTAAGTCTAAACGCGAATAATGTGAATGTGAGAGCGGATAAGTCGGGGACGAATCTGTGGGAGAACTTTAATATTTCGAATGAGAAGATCACAGGAAACTGGTCGCACGTGATTTGGAAAATGACTCCGACCAGTTCATCGATATATGTCAATGGAAAACTAATTGGTACCACGAACGTCAGAGGTTCGAATTTAGGATTCCATGATGCGAGATCGTATTTCGGTGTTCGTGGAGTTTGGACGGGTTATTTAGATAAATATTTCAAAGGTAAATTAGATGATATCGCGATGTATAACCGTAGTCTGACAGATGCGGAGATTCAGCAGTTATATGTATCAGCTACTAATTTAACGTGGTCGACCGGCGAAAAAACCACCACCATTAATGCGAATCCATCTGCCACTTCTACCTATAAAGTAGAAGTGACGGTGAATGGAAAAGTGTTTAAGAAAGAGGTGACAGTCAACGTAAATCAGGTGAATGCCCCTACTGGTTTAGCCACACCGGAAGTGTGTATAGGTGCGAACTTATCTAATTTAACCGTTCAAGGAACCGACATTAAATGGTACAGTGCTGCTACGGGTGGAAATCTACTAGCGGCCTCTACTCCAGTCGTACAAGGAACCACCTATTTTGCTTCTCAAAGCACAAATGGATGCGAAAGCCCTACGCGTTTAAGTGTTTCACCTACAATTTACTCGAAGGCGACCATTAGTATGGTGGGTACTTCCTCGTTCTGCCAAGGAGAGACAAGAACGATCACTGCTAGTCCGGCAAGCGCTTACCTTTGGACGAATGGGGCAACGACTCAATCGATCACGGTATCAGAAAGCGGTCGTTACGCAGTTACACTTTCAAGTGCGGCAGGTTGCAAAGCTACCTCAGATGCTCAATTGATTACTGTGTTAGCGAAGCCAGCGGCTACGATTACTGCAAGCGGTCCTACTACCTTTGTTAATGGAGGTAACGTACTTCTGACAGCAAGTCCGGGAGCAAGTTACCAATGGTCTTCAGGGGCTACTACGCAAGGAATTGTGGTTTCAAAATCAGGAACTTATTCTGTAAGAGTGACGAATTCATCTGGTTGCTTTACGAATTCAAGTCCAGTAGAGGTTCAATCCATCTTCTCTTTGCCAGCGACAAACTTTAGAGTAACGAGCACAGGCGAAACTTGCTCAACAAGCAATGATGGTAAAATCTCCTTATCTGCTACCTTACCATTTAGCTACACAGCTACGTTGAGACAAGCAGACAAAGTTGTTCGCAATCTGAACTTTACTTCAAAAGTAGATATGACAGGAATTTCGGCTGGCAATTATGTGCTTTGCATAACGATCGCCGGTCAGCCTACCTACTCGCAGTGTTATGATGTAGTGGTAACAGAGCCTAAGGATCTAACCGTATTTGCTTCGGTTGCTCCAGGTGATAAACTAGTAGCCTTGTCCTTAAGTGGAGCAACCAGCTACAAGGTTTTATTGAATGGAGATGCTTTAGAGACCAGCGCAAGTACGATAAACCTACCGTTAAAAGATGGTTTAAATAAAATTATGGTTCAGACTGACAAAGCGTGTCAAGGGGTATACAATAAAGAAATTTATGTAGGTTCTGCTATCATCGGATATCCTAATCCATTCAAAGACAAATTAGTCCTTCAAATAGGAAAATCTGTCTCCCACAATGGAGCGATAACCATCTTAAATTCTGCAGGAACGAGCGTATACACAGGAACTTTTGAGCCAAATGCAGAAAACATAACCTTAGAATTAGGTCAATTACAAAATGGAGTTTATTTCCTACAATTAGGGGATATCAATTATAAAATTATCAAACAATGAGAAAGTATATTTCCATCCTTTTAGTTGTAGGCGCAGTTTTTTCCTGTGTGATACCACCGGACTTATTGATCCCAGCTCCAGAGGCAGCCACCTTGCTCGCACCTACTACAAACGAGGTCTGCGCGGCGGGAACCGTATTATCTGATTCGATAACGCGCATTAAATTCAGCTGGACAGCTGTAACTGATGCAGAAAGCTATGATATCACGATCAAGAACTTGCTTACAGGGACGAGTTTGACGCAAGGTGCTACGACGAATTCCATCGAAGTGGCGGTAAAACGTAACACCCCATTCTCGTGGTTTGTCACTTCTAAGACTACCAAGACGACGAAAACGACCGACAGTGAAACGTGGAAATTTTATACGACAGGTCCAGTCCAAATTTTCTACACCCCATTCCCAGCCGAAGCCATTAGCCCTACGATAGGCCAGCAAATAACGGGAAATAAGGTGAGTCTTCGTTGGAAAGGCACTGACGTAGACAATGACATTTCAGGCTATGACGTGTACTTTGGAACGGATGCGAATCCACCTATTTTACAAACAAAATTAGCGGCGACTACGACTTCTATTGCGGATGTTTCGATAGTGCCAGGGTCTAAGTATTTCTGGCGAGTGGTGACGAAAGATGCAAAAGGCAATTCGTCTTCTTCTGAAATATTTCAGTTTACCGTAAAGTAGGGGCCTATTTTTTGAGGTTTTTTAGTAATTTGTAGTCATAACAATCGTACATGCGCAAATTTCTATTAAACCTCATTGAACAATTCGGTTACAAAGTCACTAAATTCGATCGCAAGGCAGCCGGTCCCTACGCGGATATTCAGGACAAAACTTTTTGGAGCTTTTACGAGAAGTGCCAGCCCTACACGATGACCTCGGTAGAGCGCATGTTTGCCTTGTATCAAGCAACGAATTATGTGATTGATCAAAAAATTCCAGGAGATTTTGTGGAATGTGGCGTTTGGCGTGGAGGTTCTTCGCTGATGGTGGCACAAGTATTAGCCCATCGTGGGGTGAGCGATCGCCACCTCTATTTATACGATACCTTTGAGGGCATGTCTGAGCCTACGGTGGAGGATGTGGATTTTAGGGGCCAAAAAGCCGATCAAATGCTCGAGCAAACCCAGGACCAGAAGGAGACTTCGGTTTGGTGTTTGGCAAACTTAGATGACGTTAAATTAACGATGTCGAACAGCTCCTTTCCGGCAGCAAACATCCACTACGTAGAAGGAAAAGTGGAAGATACCATTCCTGTCACAGTGCCTGCTGGCGCCATCGCCCTATTACGTTTAGACACGGACTGGTACACGTCCACGAAACACGAGTTGATCCATTTATACCCTTCCTTAAGCACTAACGGCATATTAATCATCGACGATTATGGCCACTGGGAAGGCTGCCGCAAAGCGGTGGACGAGTATTTCGCAGAGCAAAAGACCTCGATTTTATTACAGAGAATTGATTATACCGGCCGATTGGCGATAAAAAAATAAACCTATGCGCATCCTATTATTAACCCTTTTAGCATTTAGCACATTCGCTCAACAGAAGCCCATGCGTTTATGGTATGATAAACCAGCGACGTATTTTGAGGAGGCGCTTGTGCTCGGAAATGGGAAGCAGGGTGCCACGGTTTTTGGCGGGACAAAGAGCGATAAAATCTTCTTGAATGACCTGACCTTGTGGTCTGGGGAGCCCATGGATCCGTACATGAACAAGGAGGCTTACAAAAATTTGCCGGCGGTTCGCGAGGCTTTGCGTCTCGAAAATTACAAAGCGGCTGATTCTTTGATCCGTAAAATTCAAGGTAAATTCTCGGAGTCTTATGCTCCATTAGGTACGCTTTATGTGGATTTAAACCACGAAAATCCAACGGAATACCGCCGCGAATTAAGCTTAGACAAGGCTGTTTCGACGGTTCATTACCATACAGGCAGCAACGAAATTCGCAAGGAATATTTCTTCTCACATCCGGACAATGTATTTGTGATTCACTTGACGAGTAAGCAGAAAAAAGGGCTGAACTTCACCTTGCGCTTCAGTTCTCTGTTGAAATTCAAGACTAAATCGAGTGTGAACCACCTGCATGCGAAAGGAACGGCACCCGTTAGAGCAGAACCTAATTACGTTAGAAAGAAAGGGAATCCCATCATTTTTGATGAGAACAAAGGCACACGTTTTGCCACAGACATTTTGATTCAATCGGCAGACGGTAAAGTCGTTCGAACGGATTCGACCTTAGAAATGGTGGGTGGATCGGATGCGACGATTTTAGTAACGATGGCGACGAGTTTTAATGGCTTCGATAAGAGCCCTTCAAAAGACGGATTGAACGAGGATGAGTTGTCTGAAAAGCGATTGCAAGCGGCTAGCTTTAAAGGAGCTGAACAATTGTTGGCACGCCATTTAGCCGATTATCAACCCTTTTTCAAGCGTGTGAACTTGCGATTACCGGAAGACAATGCCCCGGAAATACCGACAGATGAGCGCTTAAGACGTTATGCCAAAGGCGAAAAAGACAGCTACCTGGAAACGCTTTACTTCCAGTTTGGGCGGTATTTATTGATCTCTAGCTCGCGTACGCCGGGTGTTCCAGCCAACTTGCAAGGACTATGGAATCCGCATATTCAACCGCCCTGGTCGAGTAATTATACGATGAATATTAATGCCGAAGAGAATTATTGGCTGGCAGAGAATACCAATTTAGGAGAGATGCATGCGCCGTTTTTGAGTTTCTTAGAGAACTTAGAAAAGACGGGACGCATTACGGCAAAGACGTTTTATAATGCCCCAGGCTGGGTATGCCATCATAATTCGGACATTTGGGCGATGACGAATCCGGTAGGGGATTTCGGCAATGGTGATCCAAGCTGGGCGAACTGGCCGATGGGCGCAACCTGGGCTTCCACCCATTTATGGGAGCATTATTTGTTCTCACAGGATAAGAAATTCTTAGAGGCGAAGGCCTATCCTTTGATGCGCGGTGCGGCAGAATTCTGCTTGTATTGGTTAATTGAGGACAAAAATGGTCGCTTGATCACGTCTCCTTCCACCTCTCCAGAAAATAGATTTATCACCCCTACAGGCTACCGCGGAGATACATCCTATGGGGCTACAGCGGATTTAGCGATGATTCGCGAGTTATTTTTGGACTTAATCGCAGCCGAAAAAATACTTAAAAAAGACCCGGCCTTCCAGGCCTCTTTAGAGAAGGCTTTGGCCAAAATGCTACCCTACCAAATAGGAGCTAAAGGCCAACTGCAGGAATGGTATTTCGACTGGGAGGACACCGATCCTAAACATAGGCATCAATCCCATTTGTACGGTCTCTACCCAGGAACACACGTGACCGTCGCGGAAACACCGGCCATCGCCGCAGCCTCGAAAAAGACCTTGGAAATCAAGGGGGATGAGACAACAGGCTGGTCCAAAGGCTGGAGAATTAACCTCTGGGCCCGTCTTCGCGACGGCGATCACGCCTACAAAATGTACCGCGAACTCTTAAAATACGTAGAACCAGACGGTGTGAAAATTAATTATGCACGCGGCGGCGGTACCTACCCGAATCTATTCGATGCCCACCCCCCTTTCCAAATAGACGGAAATTTCGGGGGCTCAGCGGCAGTGGCAGAAATGTTGATTCAATCCACTCCAGAGTTAATCGAAACTTTACCTGCTTTACCAGCGGCTTGGGCATCAGAAGGAACTGTTTCAGGCCTGAAAACTCGCGGTGGTTTCGAGGTGTCAATGAGTTGGAAAGACGGTAAAGTAACGTCCTTACACCTGAAAGGACTGAAAGGAAGTACGGCGAAAGTCAAGGTGAATGGCGAGACTAAAAGTTTGTTGATAAAAACGGGAGAAGTTCACGTTTTGTGAAGTATTAGTGGTATGTTTGTGACGGATTAGTGCTAGGTTTATTTTAAAGTAAACCTAACCACCATGAAAGTCCATTTAATTAAAGAGAAGACCATCTTTCTTTTTTCGATTAATCACACGAACTGCTATTTCCCATTGGAAGATTGGGTAGATAAAATCAGGAACGCGGATTGGGAGAAACCAGAAGACATTTTATTTACCTTTCCTTCCTGCGACCTACTGGGCAATGGATCGAGCCGTGTGATTTTCAACATTAAAGGAAATCAATTTAGGCTCATTGGTAAATACGGATTTGGAGAAAACCAAGTCCACCTATTCATCTGCTGGATAGGAAGTCATGCAGACTACTCGAAGCTCTGCGGGAAAGGATTACAATACACTATTAGTATCTACTAATTCCATGATTACTCCCATCAAATACCGCGTTATTGACTCCGATACTCAATATGAAAGCTATTGCGACATACTCGAAAAACTCGTTTTTAACACTAAATTAACGCCTGCCATTCAAGATGAGATTAATCTCTTGACCTTGCTCATCGAGACTTATGATAAACAAAAAAGTCATTTTAGAAACCTGGATCCTGTCCAATTATTGAAATCATTGATGGCAGAACATCATTTGAAGGCGGTGGATCTTGCTCGAAAACTGCAAGTAAGCGAAGGTTTGATTTCCGATATCTTGAAATACAAAAAGGGAATGTCTAAAAAGACCATCCGCGCGATAGCGAAACTATTTAAGATGCAGCAAGAGGCATTTAATCGAAATTACGGCTTAGTATCGACCAACGAATTCACCCAGTCCTGATACAATTCGGTTTCGATCTGAACAGCTACGGCGGCATGTTTCTCCCAGTCTGGCCAGGTAGACTTTAATTGCTCGATCATCTCCTCTAAGTGCCCCTCTTCTTCTACGATGATGGATTTCACTTGCACTTTTGACTTCGTCTCTGTCAGGATTTGCTGGTAAATCGGATACAATTCATCTGCGCGTAATTCGATGGCGTAGGTCACTAATAAATAGGCCGCCCATTTTACATCGTATCCAGTCAGGCCAAGTTTCTTCTTCGCGTATTGGCTGACACGCAGGTCTAATACATCTAAATAGAAGCGGGAAGAGCGTGGGTTAATCAAGAACGAATCGTCGTAGGTTTCGAAACCGGATGGAACTAATTTACTAATCTGCTTTTTCAAATAGTACGCGTGACGATGCTCTTCTGCGGCGTGCTTTAAGATGATGAGGCTTACCTCTTTTTTGTGTTCAAACTTAGAGATTTTGCGTGCGCCCGAATTTTCCATGAATGAAAGCGTATTCAAAAAACGGGCATGCAATTCAGGATTCGCCACTAAGGTGGCGATGGTAAGAGCGGTGTTCATGATAGACTTAGGCAAAATGTGTAGACAAAGATAGGCCAAAGACAAAATTTTTCTATCTTTAAACTCTAACATATATTTAACGAATGAAAAAATTTCAACCTTTTTGGCTGGGAGCCCTGTTCCTCTTCGTGAGCACGTCTCTCTTTTCACAAGTCACTTTCCCGATTAATGACGTCGCAAGTCCGTCGAATGGCTATTATGCTTTCACGAACGCGACCATCGTGAAAGATGCAAAAACGACCTTGACTAAAGCAACTTTGGTCATTAAAAATGGTAAGATCGAATCCGTAGGTGCCGTTGCGGTCCCTAAGGACGCGGTGGTTATCAATTGTGGCGGTAAATACATTTATCCGTCTTTCATCGATATTTACACCGATTACGGTATGTCAGCCGTTACTGCTGGCGGTGGCGGTTTCCGCTCCCCATCCCAAATGATTTCGAACACTAAAGGCCCTTATTCTTGGAATCAGGCGATTAAATCGGAGGTTTCGCACGCGAAATTATTTGAGGTGAATGATTCGAAAGCGAAGGATCTGCGCAAGCTAGGTTTTGGCACGGTTTTAACGCACCAAATGGACGGGATCTCCCGTGGAACAGGTGTTTTCGTGAGTTTAGCGAAGCAAAGAGAAAACCTAGTGGTTTTAAAGGAGAAGGCTTCCGCACACTATTCCTTCAATAAAGGTTCATCAGCGCAAGATTATCCGGGCTCTTTGATGGGTTCCATTGCACTTTTACGCCAAAACTTCTTAGACGCCACTTGGTACAAATCGAAGCCGGCGAAAGAAGGAACGAATTTATCTTTAGCGTCCTTCAATGAGATCCAAGGGCTTCCTCAAATCTTCGAGGTAACCGATAAGTGGTCTGTTTTACGTGCAGATAAAATCGGTGATGAGTTTGGCGTTCAATACATTATCAAGGCGAGTGGCAACGAATACCAACGCATGGATGAAATGAAAGCGACGAATGCGAAATTCATTTTGCCTTTGGACTTCCCTCAAGCGATGGATTTAGAAGACCCGACGGACGCGCGTTTTGTAAACGTAGCGGATATGAAGCACTGGGAATTAGCCCCTACAAATCCGGCAAACTTTGAAAAGGCAGGTTTAACTTTTGCACTAACAACCCACGGATTGAAAGATGTGAACAGTTTCCTTGCGAATGTGCGCAAAGCCATTCAATACGGCTTAAGCGAGCAAAAAGCCTTAGAGGCATTAACCACTAATCCGGCAGCTATTTTAGGAGTTTCAGATATGGTTGGTAGTCTTGATGCAGGTAAATTAGCCAATTTCGTGATCACGAATGGCCCCGTATTTGCTGATAAAACAAGTATTATTGAGAACTGGGTGCAAGGTGATGCCTATCCGATTGCGAAAGAGCAATGGAACTCTTTAGCCGGAAAATATGCCCTTAATTTAGGCTCAACTTCTGCTACTTTAAGTATCTCGGGCGAGCCAGGAGGCTATAAAGTACAGATTTTAGGCAAAGACACCACTGCTGTTGATTTCTCCCAAAAAGAATCCTTAATCAACTTAACTTTCTCTTCGAAAGCAGACAAAGGCAAGCGCACCCGCTTGAGCGGAACATTTGCTGATGCAGCCTTCACCGGAACAGGCCAATTAGCTAACGGCGACTGGGTTTCTTGGAAAGCAGTGGCTTCTGCAGCAGCAGATACGGTGGCAAAGAAAGCAGGGAAGAAAGAAGATAAATTAGATTTAGGCTCGGTCATCTATCCATTTGCAGGATACGGAACGCCTAAGCCCGCGACTTCTGAAACAATCTTAATCAAGAATGCGACGGTTTGGACCAATGAAAAATCCGGCGTTTTAAAAAACAGCGATGTTCTTTTAAAGAATGGTAAAATCGCGGCAATCGGTAAAGGATTGAAAGATCCGTCAGCACGCGTCATCGACGGAACGGGTAAACACGTTACAGCAGGTATCATTGACGAACACTCCCACATTGCGGGAACAGGCGGTATCAACGAATGTTCACAATCGGTAACCGCTGAAGTACGTATCCAAGATGTGATTGATCCAGATGATGTGGATATCTACCGTCAATTAAGCGGTGGTGTAACATCCAGCCATATCTTACACGGATCTTGTAACACCATCGGTGGCCAAACGCAATTATTGAAATTACGCTGGGGAGCTAATGCTGAGGGAATGAAGTTTGCGAACTGGGATCCATTTATCAAATTTGCTTTAGGTGAAAACGTTAAACGCTCTTGGAATACCTCGAATCCTCGTTTTCCAGACTCGCGTATGGGTGTGGAGCAGGTGTTAATGGATGCCTTCACGCGTGCAAGAGACTATGAAAAACAAGGGCCAGGCAAGCGTGTCGATTTGGAATTAGAGACTTTAGTGGAGATTCTAAACCACAAGCGTTTCATCACGTGCCACTCGTATGTACAAAGCGAAATTAACGCGATGATGAAGGTGGCGGATCATTTTGGCTTCACGGTGAACACATTTACCCACATTTTAGAGGGCTATAAAGTGGCTGATATTATGGCCAAACATGGTGCGAGCGCGTCTACGTTCTCGGATTGGTGGGGTTATAAAATAGAGGTGACAGACGCGATTCCGCAAAACGCGTACTTGATGCAAAAGACAGGTGTAAACGTAGGTATAAATTCAGATGATGCAGAAATGGCACGTCGTTTGAATCAAGAAGCGGCAAAATCTGTGAAATATGCAGGTATGGGAGAAGAAGACGCCTTGAAAATGGTGACGTTGAATCCTGCCAAAATGTTACACGTCGCTGACCGCGTCGGCTCTATCAAGGAAGGTAAGGATGCGGATATCGTTGTTTGGTCAGATAATCCTTTATCGATTTATGCTAAATCCGAGCATACGATCGTGGACGGCACAGTCGTATTCGATCGCGCAGCTGATTTGATTCGCCAACAAGAACTGAAAGCGGAAAAACAACGCCTGGTTCACAAGATGATCGGCGCTAAAAAAGGAGGCGCATCTACTCGTCCAGCTACTCCATCATACAAGGCGGAAAACGAGTGCGAGGATGATCACCACCACGGAAACAGCATTTGGGACCGTATTTCGAGCCGTTGGGATAACACTGAAAACTAGAATTTAAGATGAAAAAACAGATCATATATACACTCTTCTTTGCGCTTAGCGGCTTTTCAGCTCTTGCGCAAGAAACTATGCACCCGTCCCCTGCCCAAAGCAAGACCATCGTCATTTCAGGCGGTACGATTCACGTGGGTAACGGAACCATCATCGAAAACGGCACGGTCGTTCTCGAAAAAGGCAAAATCAAATCCGTTTCCGCTACTCCTGTGACAATCTCAGGGGACGTGGAGCGCATTGATGCCACCGGAAAGCAAGTCTATCCTGGCTTAATCGCCCCTAATTCAAGTCTTGGTTTAGTAGAATTCGTTTCGACAAAATCAACGGTAGACATTCAGGAATTAGGTGAAATGAACCCGAATATCCGTTCAATTGTAGCCTATAATACCGATTCGAAAATCATCAACACGGTGCGTTCGAATGGTGTTTTACTCGCGCAAATCACCCCTCAGGGCGGTATGATTCCTGGTTCTTCTAGCGTCGTACAATTAGATGCTTGGAACTGGCAAGATGCAGCTTACGCGACTGATAATGGCATTCATTTTAAAATGCCAGCCTTAATTAACCGTCCAGCTGCTTTTCAAAGAAGAGGAGCGAACGCGGATCCAGTGGCGGCTGGTTTAGCGCGCCTCGAAGAGGCGCGGTCCTTTTTTCAGGAAGCAAAAGCCTATTTGAACGAGAAAACGCATACGGGTACGAACTTGAAGTTCGAAGCTACTAGAGGTTTATTTGATGGAAGCAAGCCCTTTTTCGTGCATTGCGACCTGGTGAAGGAAATGTTAACGGCCATTCATTTTGCCAAAGAATTCAACTTCAAACTTGTTCTCGTAGGAGCCACTGATAGCTGGATGATTGCGGACATTTTGAAGGAGAATAACGTATCAGTGATTTTGGGAGAAATCCACAGCCTACCAGCTTCTGAAGATGATGCAGTCGATCAACCCTATAAAACACCAGGTATGTTACAAAAAGCAGGTGTTTTGTTTTCCATGAGCTTTGAAGGCGGAGATGGAAACTGGCGTCAACGCGACCTTCCTTTCCACGCAGGAACGATGGCCGCTTATGGAATGACAAAGGAGGAGGCGCTTTCTACTATTACGTTGAATGCTGCCAAAATCCTGGGCATCGCTGATCGCACAGGAAGCATCGAAGCAGGCAAAGACGCAAACGTCATCATCTCTGCTGGAGATATTTTAGACATGCGTTCAAGCGTGGTAACGAATGCCTTCATTCAGGGGCGCGCCTTGAATTTAGATAACAAGCATTCTCAATTATTTGAGCGTTATAAATACAAGTATAACCTGAAATAAGTTGAATTAAAGTTTAGGTTATTTAGTCCTCAAAAGCCGATTTTTTCTTTTGAGGACTTTTTTTATACTTTGATTGCGCCTAATTATCAGTGTTTTCATAAAGTTGAGTTATATTTTAACTTAAGTTTTGTTTTTGTATTTATTCTCTGAATATTATCAAAAATAAAACAGTAACCACTAATAATTATGAAAACCAAACTAGTCTTTTCAACCGTATTGATCAAGTCCCGCTTGACCTTACGGATGACACAATCCCAAGTCGCCACCGCCGTAGGAGTTTCTCAAAGCGCCTACAATTACTGGGAATCTGGCAAACATTATCCGAACGCCACCAAAATTTACCTACTCATCCAAGTCCTGAAGATTCCTATTGAGGATGTATTCTCGGCCTAAAATTTTCTTACCTTTGGGGGGATGATTCGCCTCAGCATTTTAATCTTTTTGACACTCATTGCATGCACCCCCTCCCCGGAGCCGGCCACCCATTTCTATGATTGGAAAAAAGAGCTGAACCGCCTTTCATCTTCCCCCCTTTCGGTAAAAAAGACTGTCATCCTTGATGGAACCACAGAAATAATTGATTCCGTTCGGATTGATTTAACTAAAGAATGGGCTCTCTTCCAGGAAGCCGATCTCAACAAACCGGCCTACGCCCTCAGTTACGAAGATCTCTCTGCCCCTGGCATCATACATTACGTGTTGAAAAAAGGAGAAGACCTTCCCGTTCAATCTTTTCAAATTGCACTAGACTCCTCTGGCAGACCAGCTGCAGTAGAATTTGTAATTTCCTCCGAAAATCTCATTTACACGACATCTAAAAAACTTTCTATGCGCCTAATCAACGATCGCGTGGTTTCGTATACCATTTCAGGCTCTCAAGCTTTGCGCTGGTTTTCTTCGCCTACACGCTATTCAGTTAGTGGGGTGGTGCTTTAGCGCGGCGCTCTAGTCGTGACTGCGTCACTTAGTCGCGACTTTGTCGCTTAGTCCGGAGGAAAGTAAAGAGAATGCATTAATATTCCCATAATACCTGTATTCATATTGCCACTGAAATGCTTGAAAAGCCATAATGTTGAAATAGTTTCAAGGCGCTGAGAGGCGTTTTCAGGTTTTGACACAATCTGTCAATATCCGAAAATTGCATTTAACGCCTCGTCCAATTATTCACAAAATTGGTATTTAACGCCGGGTACACTATCCATCACTGCCCAACATAAGTATTGACACTTTTTGTCAATACCCGAAAATCGATTTTAGTGACGAAAGACTTATTTAACAAAAGCCCATTCTGAGCAATCAGAGACATTTTGCACAGCAAGGCTATTCAGAACAATCAAAGCCTAGTATGCGTTTGTATCTATGCTCCCATTCAATGAGGAGCGCGAAAACATGGAAATAATTCGTATTTTTAGGACATGATTTTACGTACAGAGAATTTAGTCAAGAAATACGGTCAACGAATAGTGAATGATCACATTTCGTATCAAGTGGCACAAGGCGAAATTGTGGGATTATTGGGGCCAAATGGCGCGGGGAAAACTACTTCCTTCTATATTGCTACCGGATTAGTTAAGCCGAATGAGGGGAAAGTGTTTTTAGGTGATTTGGACGTAACAGACTTGCCTATGTACAAAAGGGCAAGATTAGGCATCGGATATTTAGCACAAGAGGCATCGGTTTTCAGAACATTAAGCGTGGAGGAAAACATCCAGGCAGTTTTAGAGATGACGGATTTGTCAAAAACCGCGCAGAAAGAAAAAGTGGAAAGCCTTTTGGAAGAATTCTCTTTAACCCATGTACGTAAAAGCTTAGGCCAGGTGCTTTCTGGTGGCGAACGCAGAAGAACAGAGATCGCGAGAGCGCTAGCGGTAGATCCGAAATTCATCTTGTTAGATGAGCCATTCGCGGGGGTCGATCCCATCGCAGTGGAGGAGATTCAGACGATTGTGTCAAAATTGAAATATAGAAATATCGGAATCTTGATTACAGATCACAATGTAGATGAAACTTTGTCGATTACAGATAGGGCTTATTTACTTTTTGAAGGGAAGATTTTGAAGGCGGGTACACCAAAAGAATTAGCGGACGACGAACAAGTTCGTCGACTTTATTTAGGTAAAAACTTTAAATTGAGAGAAAACAAGTAAGATGAAAAAGGAGACGATTGCGGTACATGGGAGTCATTTAAAGGATGAAACGGCTGGGGCAATTGCTGCGCCGGTGTTTTTGACAACGACCTTTGAACGGGCTTTGGATGGAACTTATCCGAAAGGCCACATGTATTCTCGTAACTCGAATCCGAACCGCATCGCACTTGAAAAAGGCCTGGCGGCCTTAGAAGGGGCGTCGCGAGGCTTCGCCTTCGGCTCAGGCCTCGCCGCCGTAAACGCCGTCTTTCAATGCCTACAATCCGGCGACCACATCTTAATGCCAGAAGTCGGCTATTATGCCTCTTATAAACTGGCGGAGGAAATTTTGGGTCCCTGGGGTCTCGAAGTGACTCAGGTAGACATGACGGATTTGGCACAGGTCGAAAAAGCCGTTCAAAAAAATACCAAACTCATCTGGGCGGAGACGCCGGCGAATCCGATGCTCAGTATTACAGACATCAAAGGTCTCTCGGAAATTGCTAAAAAACACGGACTTAAATTAGGAGTTGATAATACCTTGGGTACTCCTGTCCTCCAAAACCCCATCGCCCATGGAGCTGACATTGTCATGCACGCGACGACGAAGTACATAGGGGGACACTCCGATATCATGGGTGGAGCAGTACTCTTAAAAGAGGATGATGAGTGGGCAAAGCGGATTGAGCGTGTTCAAATATTAATGGGGGCGACGCCTAATCCATTGGACTGCTACTTATTAGCGAGAGGTTTAAAGACCTTACCGCTCAGAATGCGTGAGCATAGTGCGAACGCGTTAGAAATAGCAAAGCGCCTGGAAAAACACCCTAAAGTAGAAAAAGTACACTACCCAGGTTTAGAATCGCATCCTCAGCATGTTTTAGCAAAAAGCCAAATGCCTCAGGGCTTCAGCGGAATGATCGCCTTACAAGTTAAAACGGGGGAAATTGAAACTAGAGAAATGGCTGGTAAACTGCAAATTTTCCAACAAGCCACCAGCCTTGGTGGCGTTGAATCTTTAGTAGAACACCGCAAGTCCATTGAAGGACCACAAAGTACAACACCTGGAAACCTGTTGCGATTCTCAATCGGCTTAGAACATGTGGATGATTTATGGGCAGACTTAGAACAAGCTCTTAAAACGATTTAGAGATCTTTCTCTAGCTTCACCTCGATTTCCTTAACAATTCCTTTTAATTCGACTCTCTGCCTTTTATAACTTGACTTTGAAATCGAAAGAAAATTATATTGCTTTTCGTCGATCTTTATTTCAATGGGGGTTTTTCCGACAAAGTATCCGTTTAATATAACTTCTGCACCTGAAGGATCCGATTTAACTAAAATAGTCTTAGTCCCAGCAGGCGTAAATGAACTTAATAAACTGATTATTAAGACAATAGCGAAATTTTTCATGTAGGCTCTTTGATTTGAAATCAAATTTACCTTAAAATAAACGAAATTTTACCCTAATGACTAAAAATATCGAGTTGCTGATAATTGAATTTGTGTATTTAGTTTGACATTATTCAATACCCATTGGTAATTTCTAATCAGCGCAAAATTTAATTTAGCGGAGATCACGACTTGCTTCATTCGACGTTGGTAATATCCTCCAAAATGTATGTCAACCCACTTCGAATCCCATGTTTTAAATGCGTCATAATAATAATCCATATTGTGCGCATATCGCTCAATTGTAAATCCAGCAATAGTGGTAGGACGTACAAAGGCGACATCGAAAGTTTGAAGATTAGATCCTGGTCCTATTCCTGCACCTAGCACTTGGCCCTCATTGGTATACCCATGACGGACAAAATCATGGCGATACCAAGGGCCATTATTTCGAACTATTCTATCTGCTGTCATTTCCATAGCCGTATTTTCTATAGCTAAGCGAACATATTTTCCAGGGGATTGCAAAAACACCTTGCGGATTCCATATAAATAGGCCCTTGAATGCTCTAATGATTGATACCAATCAATTAAACTGGTCTTATAATCATTCCAACCTACTTCCCCATAAATCTCTAATTGCGAGGCAGGAAAGACCCACCGAGCTGAAATAGACGCTAATTGGTCCCTGCGTTTTCCATCCTCTAGGGGTACCCTTTTCTTCTCTAAAGGCAAGAAAAAAGGGAAAATGTCTGAAAAACCACTCCCTAAATCCGAAGTATAAAGATGAAAAGAACGTGAAACCCCCAGGAATAATCCTGGGATCCAGCGCGGCTGGTAATTCACTGTAATGGCGGTAAAATAGCGAGCCCCTGGCACGGGTTTTGGCTCTAAATAATTAATTCCATCTACTATGTATTCATTCGGATCAGGCTGCACACCTGAGCCTTCTAAACGGCCTCCAACCCATTGGAATTCGAACGATCCTAAGAAAGTTTTAAGCGGCTTAACACTATTAAATGTTCCGTGCAGGAATCCTGGGGCATTATTTGACATCAATAAAGAATTTCTGAAACCAGGACCCCACCAGAGATTTTCTGTTGAAATTCCGACAGAAACAGAGGGGGAAGAAAGGCGTAGAGCCGTTTGGCCTAAACGTAAACGGGTATAAGTGGAGGTCCCAAAACGTTCCGGAATATCCGTGCTATTCCATAGGACTATCATAGGCGCGCGCAAAGACCCTTGCAAAGAAAAAGTCTCAAAATCCTTATTCTCTGCCACGACTAACTCCGGCTTTACTTGTAAACTCAAACCTTTGTATTTCGTGAAAAAACCCGCAGTAAAATAAGTTTGTAAACCTCTTGCAGGGATCATGGCACCCTCATTCCAGCCCATAGGAACCAGAGAATTATAGGAAGTCAAGATAGTCACAGGCAGTAGGCGTGGCTTAGTAGTGTCAGCCACAGGCCTAATAGTAAACGAATTACGAGCACCTGAAATCAATTGTTGATTGCGAAGGCGCTCTTCCGAATAATCTGGAATGCCCACAGGAATTGTCTGAGCATAGATTTGTGCCGTTAAAAAGAAAAAAAAGATCCGTTTTAGCATGAACAAATTTAGGGAGGATTAAGCGCAATGTTGTAAATTTGAGCATTAAAGATTTTTATGAACAAAAAGTCCAATCGTTTTGTGCTGATTCGCTATGTGAACGATGCCCTCGTAGTCATCGCGGCCTATACGTTGGCTGTTTGGGGTACTGGACATCTAGAGCAGTGGAATCCCGCTTTTGGATTGCTTTCTCTGGTCATCTGGTATTTTGTCTCCTCATTTTCAAAATTGTACGCAGACAGAAGATCAAATAAATATGCAGAAGAGATTATTTTTATCGTCTACCACCTCGTATTATTTACCATTTTACTTAGCTCAAGTCTCTTCTTTTTAAAACCTACAGGCGCTTATGACCTGCTCTTTTTCATCTATTTTGTTGGGGCTAACTTCATTTTTGCCGTCACTACTAAATATATTTTACGAAAAAATCGCCACGCCGCATTCTACCAAGGCCGAATGGATGACGTAGTTTTATTGGTGGGTGCGACAGCGGCGGCGAAGAATTTTTTTGATACAGTAGAGAAATATTATTATTACGGTTACAAGGTGGAAGGCATCATCGATGATGAGCTTAATAATATACCTGGTTGTGAATACCTAGGTAAAATTAGCCAGCTAGACCTTATTCTAAAATCCAGATATATTGACGAAGTGGTGATTGCGTTGCCTACAGACGATTATTCCACCATCCAACGCTGTATCAACATTTGCGATTATTATAAAACCAAAGTCCGAATTCTGCCTGATTTCAAGCAATATTCCACTTCTTCAGTCAGCATTCAAACGATTGGACAATTACCCGTAATGAACGTGGGTCGTTTGCCGCTAGATCGAATGGAAAACCGTATTATGAAACGCATTTTTGATGTGTGTTTTTCAATTTTGTTCTTCTGCACCTTCGGGCTTATTTTATTCCCGCTGATAGCCTTATTGATCAAATTGACCTCCAAGGGGCCTATTTTCTTTAGGCAAGAACGTTGGGGATTAAATAATGAGACCTTAATCTGCTATAAATTCCGCACAATGGTCCAGGAGAGTGAAGACATAGATAAAGACGGACATTACCAACAGGCGCATAAAGATGACCCTCGGATTACCCGAATTGGAGCATTTTTACGCAAGACGAACTTGGATGAAATTCCGCAGTTTTGGAATGTATTACTGGGCAATATGTCAGTAGTAGGTCCTAGGCCGCACCCGACGCCATTGAACATCGAATCCATGAATACAGTGGATAATTATATGTTACGCCACATCGTATTGCCAGGAATCAGTGGCTGGGCTCAGGTAAACGGATGTAGGGGGGAGACTCGAACAACAGAGGATATGCAAGAACGCGTGGACTTTGATTTGAGTTATATTCACCGCTGGTCGTTTTGGTTAGATTGCCAAATCATCCTTCAAACCGTCATTAACTTCTTTAGGGGCGACCAGAACGCGTACTAAACTTCTATAACTTCCGGTTTTTCTGGGAAAAAATCGACTATAAAATAGAGCCCTACCCAAGTCCAAAAAGGAAAGGCTCCCATAGGCCCTTCTAGAAACACATCAAAGCTTCCATTCAACCAAAAAGTAAACAGCACACAAGAAATCATTAGTTGCTGGTCCGTAAGTTTACGTTTAAACATGGGCTTGAATAGGCAGAATAACCAATAAGCCCACAAGAGAAACAGGGGCCACCCAAAACGGGCCAACATCGTTAAATTAAAATTATGAGGTGATCTTAGATCTTCAGAATCAGTCGTAATTATATCGCTTTCGGCTAAACTCATCCCTAAGCCCTTCCCTTGCAATACAAATTCAGGACTCACGCTATAGTCTAAAATATTAGCCCACCAGACCAATCGCCATATTTTATTGTCTTCTAAGGTTACATCCTTACCTACCCCAAAAATAGACCCCACATTCTCCACCACTTGCTCTAATCCTACTTTTCTTCCCTGAAAATTATCCTTCACTTTAATCGAAGCATACAACGGGAGTACAATAAGAAGTATAATGGGTAGAAAGCGAACATATTGTTTTAACTGCCTCCTTACAAACTCTTGTTTCGTAAAATAGGCAAACAAACCAAGCCCAATTAAATAGGAGAGCATACCGGAGCGCGAATAGGCCGTAATGATCAAGAGATTCAATAAAATCGCCACAGCTAACGTTACCTGAAAACGAATCGATCGATGGTTCAAGTAGAGTATCAACACCAAAGTCGAAATCAACAAGTGCACTCCCATATCTCCATATTTATAGAGCGCAAAAGGAACGGTACCGAAGAGAATAAAATTCTCAAAGAATTCGGAGAAATTTTGGAAATAAAAGTTTAGAAAGGCGAAAAATGGAAACCAGGTGTAGATCAAGATGATGTAGCCCCACAATTGTGCGCGCAAATCCTTGAACAGAAACACGAAGAAGGCAAACCAGGCATATTGAATAACGAAAGAATCACGAATTACATCAAAAATTGGATAGGCTCGTACACCCCATCCTATATAGGCCACCGAAATCACCAGAAAAAAAGCCAAAATCTTTGTCCTGTTGTCCCATCCAAAAGCATAATTTTTTCGAGTTAAAAACAAGACAATAAATCCTCCCACCCAAATGGCCTCTGCTAAAAAACTATAGGCAATACCCTTGTTAAAGAACACATAGAGTGCCATCACAAAGAAATATGCCTGCAAATACAGCTTTCTAACGGCGTCCATTGATCTCGTATTTAAGCGAAACTTGCCATTGCGAGTTCCTATAATCTGATTTAGAAGAGGAATCTGACCAATCGGCAATTTCATCTTCTATCCGAACCCACATGTAATTATTCACAGATGTTTGCAGATAAGAGGCTCCTAGTAAGAGGTTTTTTGTAATCCCAATTTGTGCCTCGACTCCTGTCATTAAATTGATCCAATAGCGGTTCTCATAACCACTTCCGTAATATTGATACACATAAAAATCATTGTTCTTTGCCACACGTTCTGCGTGCAGACGAATCAAACTGCGGCCTCGGTGAAAGCTCAAATGAATCGTTTGGCTATTAGACCCGGGACCTATAGATGCACCGAGCAATTTCGCGTTTTGGGAATATCCCTGGCGAACTTGTGTACTCGTGTACCAGCTATTGCGCAGCGGTTCTCCACCCGGTTGCGTATTATCGATGACAAGTCCTGGATCCATCAATTGCAATTGCGTAAATTCGATACCTAATTGTAAATAGGATTTCTTCTTTTTGCCCAAAGGAAATAACTTCCGTCCACCTAGTACAAAACCCGTCTTCGTAGAATCCCCAAAGAAACTGGCTGGCCCCACCACTTTATCAGGCTGACCTAATTCAGCATAGAATTCCGCATGATCCTTAGGCAAGGCAAAACGGAATAAGAAGGCGCCTAATTGCATTCTAGGGTTTTCTACAAAAGGTTTCCCTGGCTTAGGATCTTCAGCTGTAAAGTAATTTTGTTGCGCAAACGAATAGCCTAAGTAGAAATTAGGTACCCACTTAGGCTGCCAGTTCACTACAAAAGCCTTTAAAATACGCTGGGAATTATTCTTACTTTCAATTCCACCTGCCCAAATAGGCCTAAAGTTCTTGTCCTCAGGAGAAAGCAAATCAGAATTCTCTAACATTCCAATGATCCCTTTGCCCTCAAAAGATCCGATGGGCGTTTTTATAGGCTTGCGATTTTGGATAAAGTAATGTAAAAATCCCGCTGCCTCATTCGTTAAAACCAAGCTATTTCTAAATCCTGGTCCCCACCAATTGTTCTCTGTTGAAACACCCACGGCCACATTACCTAATCGCAAGGCAACGCGCGATTGACCCGGGAAAAATGTCTTTAACGCGTCGGTACCAAAGTGACTATAATGATCGATATTATTGTTAATGATAAAAAAAACGCGCGTCCAATAATTCCCATCCTGCGGATTCCCTGCGAATGGAACGGTGGGTAAATTCTCTGCATTTACCCATTCCGGCTGTAAGTTTACATCTAGAAATTTCCAAGTAAAATGTACCCCCAAACTCCAACGGCGCTGAAAACCCACTGCCGGATACATCGTTCCTTGGTTAAAACCGAGTGGCATTTTATCGTTGTTTAGGTTAGTATAGCGAAGAGAGATTCCTTGTAGCTTAAACTGATCAGACACCGAGGACTCTAACTCTTGCAATCGGGAAGTCGAACGAATCATAAAGGATTGATTCTCGTATTTCGACGAATCTTTCCCATTCATTAATTGCGCATTTCGTTGCAAATCTTGCAGACTGATATCGTCGAGTAAAGTCGTCTGAGCAAAGACCGAGCAAGAGAGCATTAAGAGGCCTAGAACGTACTTTACCATAAGAAAATAGTATTAATGAAAGCAAAAACATTCGATTTTGAATGATCCTTTTCCCATAAATAATTGCTGGAATTCACCCACTTCACATCCGCCGTAAATAAGAGCTTTTTGTAGCGATATCCGCCTTGAAGACCAAACGCGTAATCATCCCATTTTATATTCCTTGTCCACACTGCATTTCCTCCCACAACTGTCGTTGGTCGATTCGCCACATGTTGAAAAGTCAAACCAAGTTTAGTCCAACCCTGATTCCAACTAAGTGCAATGGATTGTGCATCATTCCCATGTCCTATTCCATTTGCAATGATTTGATTATTATTCGTAAATCCTTCGTATACTTGACCGTGTTCATACCAGTTTCCAGCGCCCCGCATCAGATAGGACGGCGTCTCTGACATCTTTGTCGCTTCGACTTGCAGCGATATAAAGGTCCGCGTATTTAAGGGATGTAATTTCTTAAATCCGACCACCCATGCAGCGGAATGAGACATATCTAGCCATAGGTCCCGCAGGTTTTGTTTGGCATCATTATAGCCAAATTCGGCGTATACTTCGGCGTGATTTTTCGGCATTAACCAGCGCGTAGAAATACTCAAGATTTGGTCTTTACTGAGTGTATCATCATTATAATCGCTCTTGAATAGATTATTCAAGACCGGCAAATAGGTATTCATGAACTTCGCATTAGGCAGCGGGACCTCGTAGTTTTGAAAAGCACGAGAGACTGAGAAAAAGACGTTCTTCATAAACCGAGGCTGATACGTCAGGATGATTCCGTTGTACTGGCGGTTTTGGGGATTAAAAGACAAATCGCGCCTCTTCAAGGCATTATTTTCAAATCCCTGCAATGAATCTCTCGTCATTCTTCCTAAGATCAATTGAAATTCAAACGATCCTAAGGGTGTTTTCAAGGGGCGAGTCGTGTTCAAACTATAGTGCTGAAATCCAGCTGCATTATTCGTCATTAAGAGCGATGAATAGTGCCCAGGACCCCACCATAAATTCTGGTTCGATACCCCTAGCGAAATTCCACCTGCTTCTAACCGGACGGAAGATTGACCTAAACTTACTCTATTCAAGGAGGGATTTACCTGACCCCAAGCCTCATTTGTATCGTAATCGGAAGAGCCCGTATGCACGAACTCCGGTTTAAACTGCACATGTAAAATACTAAATCGGGCATAAAAGCCGGCGCTCGCCTGCATTTGGTAACCAGCAGAATTAGACATCGCCTGATCGTTCCAACCATAAGGGCGAGTGGTATTCAATTTTTGTGTCAGGGAGGCTGGCAAAAAAAGGACTTGTAATAGCCCCTTTTTATAGTTTTTTATGGAGTCATTTTCTGCAGGATCGATTAAGCGATACAAATCTTGCATAGTTTGCTTCCCCGTAGAATAAAAGGGTCTGGCGAGCATCGACTGATTCGCGTCTACTTTACCCAATAATTGCAGATTGCGGACTTGCTCATCGATGTCCGAAAATCCAACCGGGATGGAGTTTTGGGCCTCCGATAAAAAGGACGAAAGCAACAGGCAATAAAAAATTATGAGTCGCAATTTCATTGAATATCGTCCTATTTTTGATAATTTAACAAAGTTATGAATTTATCTGTATCCATGATCACCTTCCAGGGCGCGGATTACCTTAAGGCGCAAATGGATTCGATTTTAGCCCAAAGTATTCCCGTTCACGAAATTATCGTCTGCGATGATGGCTCCACCGATGGAACACGAGAAATTTTAGCAACTTACAAAGCCTCATATCCGCAAATTCAGCTCTATTTTAACGAGAAAAACCTAGGCACAGTAGCCAACATGCAGCAATGCCTGCGCATGTTGAGTGGAGATATTATTTTTTTAGCAGATCAAGATGATGTTTGGCTACCCAATAAAGTCGAAAAAACACTCACCTTTTTCCAAGAGAATCCCAGCGCAGACGCCGTTTTTAGCAACGCGGACATTATTAATGAGGTGGGGGGAAAAGTAAAAGATATGACCTTATGGGACATCATCGGTTTCCCGCATGACCAAGTTGAACTAAGCGATTTCGAGAGGCGCGTGGACAATGTAGTTACGGGTGCGGGATTAGCATTTAAGCGAGATCCTTCACTAATCGAAAAAGACATCCCACAGATGCCAGGATTATTGCACGATGGATGGATTGGACTCTATTTTGCCGCTAAAAATACCTTAATGGCAAACCCGGAGAAGCTATTTCAGTACCGAAGCCATGCCAATCAACAGGTGGGCGGAAAAATTCAAGACCGGCAAGCCTTATTGGACTTTAACCTAGCCCTGTACGATGGAATCCCTTTGATGAAAGATTTTGCTACGTGGAAATCTTCGATGAAGCGACTCTATACGAATCTGGATTTGCCCTATATGGATAAGGTGAAGATTCAGGACCAAATTGACTTATACGCAGCATATGGGAAGACTTATTTCCAGCTACGCGCTAGTTTATACCTCTTTGTTAAAACGCTCCGCTAGGCGATTCCATTGCGAACGGAAAACGGTATCCGGCAAGATCATCAGTTGCAAAACCACAAACCAAACCAGCGAAAACACCCCTATCACCAGCAAACGTAATAATAGCGTAGGCACAAACAGCTTGAACAAGAATACAATTCCCAAGTAAGGAATCAGTCCCAGCAATTGTTGGAAGAAGACTGTTGTATAATTCGAAAGGGAGATTTCCTTGCGCGTGAAGAAGATGAAGGCGATGCAAACCGCTAATTCCGTGAATAGAATCGTAAGGGCTGCCCCGTTTTCCTTAAGCGTGGGAACTAATTGAAAAGCGAGTATTATACTGATAAACATCCCGATTAATGCAGAGATGAGGATGGATTTGTCTTTACCTACCGCGCTGAGGATTTGGAAGCCAAAAATCCCCGACATACTGATGATCAAAATGAGTGGTGCCGTGATTTGCAAAGGTAAAATCGCCCGATCAAAAGCCGTTCCTAATAGAATATGGATGATTTCCGGCGCACAGGTAACGATTCCTAATACCAAGGGCATTGAAAGGCTCACGAGTACATAAAAACACTGCTTCACGAGTAATACGAAGGCCTCTTTCTCTCCTTTGTGGTATAAACTGACAAGCCCCGGGAACATCGCTACCGAAATGGCGCTCAATACCCCAATAAACAAGCGGTTTAATTTCAAAGCGGAGGAATAATAACCCACGCTTTCATTATCTGCCAGAAAGCCCAATAAGATCGTGTCGAGCGAGAAATAAACGGAGATCGTGAAGATGGTTAAAAACAACAAAGCCATCGGCTTGATGTGCTTCTTTAGTTCAAGGCGAGCGAAAGAAAGACTTGAAAAATCGAGCAAATCCCATAACCTTTTTCCATTGAATACGGCTAATATAACAGCTAATCCCACTTGCATCCGGAAATAGTTCACGTAATCATTTGTATTTCGAATGAACAAGAACACCGCTGCGATAAAGCAGAGGCGAATCACGAGGGAACGAATCGCGATGAATTTGAATTGGTTCATTCCGCTGAAGAACCATTCTAATTGGAATACTTGTAATATAAAATAAACTAGCGCCCAAAAAAAAAGAGATTTCTCTGCAGCCAGTTGCGGAACCGTAATAATAAATCCAAGGAAAATAACGCTTAGAAGCATTGTTCCCAGCGCATTGATGATAAAGATTTCTGAGAAGGTCTTGGTTAACAAGTTGCGATCGCTAGCAGCTTTTGCTACTTCCCTAACCCCGTAAATCGGAATTCCCAGGGCGGCTAATAAAACAAAATACTTGGCAAAACTCTCCGCGAAATTCAAGACTCCTACATGTTCTGGTCCTAGTGTACGCGCTAAATACGGGAACGTGATTAGCGGGAATAAGACCTGCGTAATCGCTAATAACACATTATAAAAGACATTTTTCCGGGTCTCCATTAGCGGTAACTCGCGTCCACGATCAGTTTATATAGGTTTCGAATCATCCTGGGAATACGTTGGATTTTATAGGCTAAAGGCACTCCGTTCACATAACGCCGATCTAATACGTGAAAATGAAAATCCGAGTCGAAATGCTGTGGATTTTCGGTGGCCATTTGGCGACAAACTCCCTGCACATAGCGAATCTCCTCTAGATTCGTCTTCCCATTCGAGAATACCCGGTTACCCGTGCGAATAGAACGCGCATGCTTTAGTTGCACTCCGTGAACTACTGCCGTTTTCGTCTTGCCTATCAGGCGTTGAATCGTAGGGATCAAATACACATCGAGTCCCGTACCGGATATAGAATGTTTAAAATGAGGCCCAGCAGCCTGAAAAACGGCCTCACTATAGAAAGGGGACATAATTTCCACCCACCACGTATCCTGGACTAAATAACCAGGCTTGTGAATGAATTGGCGTAAATTATAATAAGAATCGTGGTTCAAACTAGGCTGGAATACGTCTAATTTCTCTATTTTGGCTATAAAAAAGAGCTTGTTCAGATCGGAAACCGAGATGATTTGATCATCATCTAAAAAGCCAATATAAGTTAATGGAGTTGACTGCAGTTTGGAATAGATATTCTGCATCACATCGCCCTTGCACTCTGATTTTATAGAGATATAGTGCCCCACAGGCATAGGAGACTCTGCAACTGTACCACTGTAATCGTATAGCAACCAATCAAACGCCGGATCCGCATCAAAATGGATGTGATCCATAGGACTCGATATCCCGTCCCAGGTTATGGCTACAATAGAAGCTGGTTGACTCATATTAACAAAAGTACGATTGTATCGTGTTTCGGCAATAGAAAATCATCCTAATTAATTCAGTGGTCATCAGATTCCAGCTACTCTCCCGCCGAATCAATGAATCTGAGGTTCGCCAAGTAGAAATCACCTCCGGCACAATTGCCCCTAAAGAAATTTCAGTTGGATCCACGAAGCGCTTGTACATATCCACCGGATAGGCTACGAGCGCGGTTTTTTTCAATAAATACCGCGCAGCCTTAGCGTTCAACGAATAACCATAAGCTCCATAAACCGATTTAATCAAGGGTTCGCCCACGCCATTTTGAACAGTTGATTTCTTCAGACTCACATAGCCATTCCAGGCCCCCCAGAAAAATAGATCATATTCTCTCGCTGTTTCAGCTTTTAGAAGTTCTGGCTTCAACATTCGGCTGTCGGATTCTAACACTAAAAAATGCTCCTCCGTCTTATCGCGGGCAATTAAAGACCACACCTTTCGATGACTCAAAATCACTCCAATTTCTGTGGCTAATAAAGCTTTCCCAGTACGCTTGTGAGACTTTTCGATCATCGCCTCTAAAAAAGGAACGTGTACTCGTGACGGAAATAGTGGATCAACCACCTCTAAGGCAGGCAACACAGATCGCATCGCCTCCAGATGCGAAAGCCGTTCCGTCTCATGCTCGGCAAAAAGGACAAAGGCGCGTTTAAACATGAGTGAATTGGCTAAACGTGCTGAAAGAACTCGTCGCTAAAGCATCTGGTGTGAAAAAATCCAGTTTACCTCCATCTGGATACAGAATATAATGAGGTTTGCGGCACAAGTATGCTAGATGTATAGGCAATGAATCTGCCGCCACCACATAGTCCGATGCCTGAATCAAGTCGATCAATTGCTCGAAATTCGAATACTCTGAACCAAAACGTGCCACTTGACCTTCGATCCGCGACAAAATCGAGGAGGGAATAACACGCTTAGGCAATCGTGCATCCGGCAAGATTAGCACCTTATCGCCTTTTCTTTCCAAACTCTGCGCAGGCAAACCATAAGCCGCATAAACCGGCTCCCCTGTTTCGAAAATTGCTTTAAATGAGTGCTCAGTAAAAAAATTCAAGAGACCCAGACGAGCGCTTTGTTCGACGAAATCGGTAGACCCAGGATTAGCACGCACATATTGCTTGATTTTCGATAATTGACGGAATGTGTCAATACTGAAAAACGTCTTATTCGTAAATAGATTGAATTGAGAACCTCTGATCCCGAAATCAACAAAGTCAATCGATTGAGGCGAAATGCAACCTCGAGAAATCATTGCATCATACAGTGGCTTTAAATGCAAAGAGGCAACAATCCTATCTGTGGAGGCTAGCGCTTGCACCGCTATCGCAAAGTCACCGTAAGCGCGCAATAGAAACACCCGACGCATTATTTATCCGTATAAAGGTAGAGGCAAATGAAAAATCCGATTAATAATCCAGCAAACAAGCCGGCAAATCCTAAAAATACAAAGGATTTACGATCATCCATCAAAGGATATTTAGGCACATCCAATAATTGAATAACCGGTGTTTGAGAAACCAGTGCAATACGGCTCATCTCTAGATTCTTCGTCACTTCTGCATAGATGCTGAAAACGATAGATTTATCACGAGAGCTCACTTCTGCAGGAACAGACATGGACTTAAATGCAACGTTTGGATCAAGAATTTGATAGGATGCCGCGTTATAGGACTTCGCATTTAAAACGCGTAATAATGAATCCCCACGTGCCTGCAAACGCTTTACATTCGCTGAAGCACTGCTTGTTTTCACATTCACATAATAGGTGGTGGTCTCTTTTAATAAGCGCTCTGCAAAATTCTTAGAGAACACCTGATTAGGGGAAATCGTAACGATTTTAAAGATAGACCCTTTCTTGTTTAAACGATCTACCGTTACATTTTTCTTTGCTATCTGTTCATACATAACGTAAAGTACAGAATCTTGGTACACCGAGTGCGCACCTAAAGAGGCAAATGAAACTGGAGCAGGCAAACGCTCTTTTAACCCAGAGAATTCTATATATAAATCTGCCAAAGTCTTCCCAGAATTACCTGCGATAGGTGTCAATAGCACTTTTTCAATGATCACGCGGGACTTAATGATATCTAAAATATTATCCCCTGTGAACACACTTGAACCACCCCCACCAAGGCTTCCTAAATCTAATCCGACTTGCGAAGCAATCCCTGCTAAGCCTCCGCCAGCAGCAGATTTTTCCTCTAAAATAAACGTAGTGGAAGCGGCATATGCGGGCTTTTGAAAGGCGCGGTATATCAACGGTAAGATAAGGCCTAGGGTAGCACACAAGGCGATCAACACAAATTGTGATCGCAAGTAGCTAAAGAATCGCTTAATCGATTCGATCACATCTCCTAACACAATCGTTTTCTTTTCTGCCATTATTTCACCGTGTTAATTAATGCAATAATTAAGCCTCCTAGCGATGCTAGACCCGTTCCCAAAGCGATATATTCCGGTGTGGAAATAGGTTTCTTATCCTTTTTAGCTGGTACGTAAACTTCTGCTCCTGGTTCCAGGCTAGGGTAAAAGCGAAAGAAAAGGAATCTTTTGGTCGTTTTAATTTCGCCATTGGGACGAACCATATAGGCAAATTTGCGTGAGGCATTAGGAGCGAACCAGCCTGACTCAGAAATTAAGCGACGGAAGCCTAAATTACGGTGGTAGGCGATTTGACGAGGGACATTTACGGCCCCAAAAGTCTGTACTGTCTGCGTCAATTTAGGTACTTTGATTACGTCTCCTTCTTCTAATACAATATCATAAAGTGATCCAGGACGCGCCATTGCATCTGCTAATCGAATGCCTACTGGCTTTTGGTCCACTAATAAGCCATTCACATTCGAAGCAATTTTCGCTGTATCTGTGGCTACAAACGAATTGCCAGAACTACGTTTCGATTGATTTGAAATCGTATTAATCTTAGAGGAAAACAAAGCCTCATCAGCGGAAGTCTCATTCACATGTGTTTTTCGCAATAGAATTGCTCCGGTCGCATAGCCTGTTTGCTTTAATCCACCTGCCCGTGCAATGATATCAGAAAGACGCTCTTTGTTCCCGGCTAATGTATAATTCCCTGGATACAAGACCTCTCCCTCTACAGAAACAGCAATTTGCGATCGGTAGGTAGGTGATTTCCGTACAGAAACAATATCAAAAGGCTGAAGTACAAAATTCAAATCCTCCCCCTTCGCGCTACCTAAATCAATCGAATGAATGATAGAATAGGCCGTTGTATCTGTTACTGCAGTTGATAAAAGACGGCGCGAAACCTCGATCCGGGAACGGGATGCCCCCTCTTTAAAGCCATCGGCTAAAAGAATCAGATCCTGTACTCGCATGTTGTCTGCAAATGTAAAGGTGGCAGGGCGATTTACCTCCCCATTGATTGTCACAGAATAGGCCTCCCTTAAACTTGAAATGGGGTAAATGTGTATTTTATCTTCCCGCTGTAAGCGAATATCCGTTTTTCCAGAAAGCACCTCTTTTACACTAAAGGGTAAAACTGCCGGTGTTAAATCAGGATTTAAACGACTTAAAAGCGCACGATCTGTAAATGCATTTTCTTTCACGCGAACGGCAAGTAACAAGTCTTTCAAATTGACAAATTCATTTAACCCATATTCCCCCGGATAATACACTGCACCATCGATAAAGGTGCGGTTTATATAGGTTTTGGCCAAAGCATCAACCACCAAAGTATCCCCCGAATGCAAGCTAAAAGTAGCAAGCTCTTCCGCCTTCACGGATTGCACCTCAAAGCCAGAAGCACCCATTCTTTTCACTCGTATACGCTCTTTAAACGCGTCATCAGCAAAACCACCCGCATACCGTAAAATATCTGCGGCATTTTCCCCTTTCTTCACATCAAATAAAGCTTTTTTCTTTACCGCACCATTGACCGCCACTCGTGACTCATAGGTCCCTACGCGAATCACATCGTCATCTTGTAGAATTCTATTTTTCGACAAATCTCCTTTTAACAAGAAATCATATAAATCTAGCGTCGAAATTGTCTTCCCATTTCTAACTAATTCAATTTTACGGAAAGAGCCTAAATCAGACGGCCCTCCGGACGCATATAACGCATTCATCAAAGTGGAAAGAGAAGAAACAGAATAGTTCCCTGGCTTCTTTACTTCACCCACTAAAGTTACTCGAATAGAACGAAGTTGGCCTAAAGAAACCATCACCTTGGTACTTCCACCCGCGATAGTAGTATAAATTCTAGAAGCAGCTTCCCGAATGCGCACCTGAGCTTCTTCAATGGTTAAACCTCCTACTTTAATAGGCCCTAGGTTAGGGAAACGAATGTACCCCTCCGTGTTAATCTTCAGCTTTTTCGTACTCTCACTTAAGCCATAAATATCCACAATCACCTCGTCTCCTACGCCTAGCACATAGTTACGTGGAGAGGAAATGGTTAAATTAGGCTCGAAACTTAAGTTTTGGTTTTCGAAAATTTCTGACCCAAAAATACGTAAACCAACTGGCGCCGCTGAAGGCCCCACAATTTCGATTTTCTTGCGAGGAACAGTTATTTCGTCCTGAGTTCTAGTCTTATAGGCATTTTGAGATGCACCAGTTAAGGGATCCAATGAGGCGATCCGGCGATTCAAAACGATGATCTGATCAGCAGGCACTCCCTTTTGCTTTAGCACCTGTTCCACTTCCTCTGGCGCTAAACCTTGCAAATTGTAGCGGAGCATGATCTGTGCTAATTGCTGATCACTAATATTATTGATGTCTACTGGAATGTCTTGAGCTAAAACAGGAATAGCTAGGCATAAAAAGACAAATAGTTTAAGTGCTTTCATTTTTCTTTTTTCGGTGTTCCGCCTACAGGCAATAAACCATTCTACAAAAATACCATTTTATTTTATAGACTCGTGAAAAAATTATTAAAAGGATATTGCTTTAAAATGAGCCTTTGAAGTTTTGGAATTACAATATAATGCCATTGAACTGCTAAATTCATCTCTATAATTGTTAATTTTGGCTAAAAGATTTTCCCCCAAAGAATCGCCACCCCCGCATGCAAAACACCTTGCCTACACATGAGTTACTCGGAATTCGGTATACCGCATCTAATTACGAGCATATCACGCAGGCCATTATTGCGCATGCCATTGCCAAGCAATCCATCGGGGTCAGCGCCTTAGCGGTACATGGGCTGATCGAAAGTTATCAAAATCCAAGATTAAAATCCTTAGTGAATTCCATCCATTATGTGGTGCCGGATGGGCAACCCATTAAGTGGTGTTTAAATTACTTTTACAACACGCAGTTGAAGGACCGGGTTTATGGCCCTACCTTAACCTGGAAGGTGTTAGCACAAGCAAATGAACATAAGCTAAGGGTTTATCTCTATGGAAGTACGGAGAAAACTTTGCAAAAGTTCGAAGAGAATATTAGTCGAAACTTTCCTCAGCTTCAATTAGTCGGTCATCACGTGGATCGATTTCGAGAGGCGACTCCAGCTGAAGATGAGCAAGACATTCAGAAGATCAATCAGTCTGGGGCTCAGCTCATTTTAGTGGGGAGAGGATGTCCTAGGCAGGAGATCTGGGTGGCTGAGCACATTGGAAAAATTAGTGGGGTCATGATGGCTGTAGGTGCGGCGTTTGACTTCCATGCCCAAACGCTTAAGCAAGCTCCCGCTTGGATGCAAAATAATGGCCTAGAATGGCTTTTTAGGCTTATTCAGGAGCCTGGAAGGCTTTGGAAAAGGTATTTGTTCACGAATTCTACATTTATTTATTTAATTTTATTGAAAATAGTCAAGCTTCACAAATGAGAAAAATTTTAGTAACTGGTGCAGGAGGATTAATTGGAAGTGAAGTTGTTCGTTTCTTTTGCCAAAAAGGACTAGAAGTCATCGGCATCGACAATAACATGCGCCAGGTGTTTTTTGGCGAAAAAGGAGATACCACCTGGAATATTTCAAAACTCGAAAAAGAAAATCCAAACTTTAGAAATCACGCCTTAGATATCCGCGATCGTGCCGCGGTCGCTAAATTCATCTTAGACATTCAACCCGATGCTATCGTTCATACGGCGGCACAACCTAGCCATGACTTAGCTGCCTCCATGCCCTTTGAGGATTTTGATGTCAATGCAGTAGGTACCCTGAATTTATTAGAAGCCACCCGAAGATATAACACTTCCATCCCTTTTGTTCATCTATCAACGAACAAAGTATATGGCGATAATCCCAATTTCCTACAGCTCACGGAGGGCGAGACAAGATACGACTATGCCGATGAAGCCTATTTCAATGGGATTAATGAATCTTTTAGTATCGATCAATGCAAGCATTCCCTATTCGGCGCCTCTAAAGTAGCCTCTGACATATTAGTGCAGGAATATGGCCGGTATTTTAATATGCCCACCTGTTGTTTGCGTGGTGGCTGCTTAACCGGACCTAATCATAGTGGAGTAGAATTACATGGCTTTTTAAGCTATTTGATTAAGTGCAATGTCCACGAAATAGAATACAAAATTTACGGCTACAAAGGAAAGCAAGTCAGAGACAACATTCATTCCTATGACGTCGCGCGCTTTATTGATTTA